>CAYTQE010000050.1:0-6308 GCA_964439985.1 uncultured Muribaculaceae bacterium
ATAGAAAAAGGCTTTTTTTAGCCTTAGAACAGTTTCCAAACATCCATAACTGTAATATATATCATTAATATCATAAGTAATACAAAACCTATTGTATGAAGTATTCCTTCAATATTAGCATCTACCTTTTTCTTAGTAATTGCTTCAATACCGATAAATAATATTCTACCACCATCAAATGCTGGGAATGGTATAGCGTTAATAAAACCTAAATTAACACTTAAATATGCGGTTAAATATGTTAGACTTTGCATACCATGTTTAGCAGTTTCATCAACAATAGTATACATCCCTACTGGTCCAGATAAACTAGATAAATCAAGTTTTCCAGTAAATAATGAAGCAATTATGATCGCCATTGTTGATATAATTGACCAAAATTTTGTAAAAGCAAATTTAATAGCATTAAAAATACCTGTCTGATTTTTTTGACCAACACCTAAACCGAATTCTTTAGTTTCTACACCTTCTTCAGTTTCTTTTACTCTAGGAATAATTTCATAATCTTTAATTGTTCCATCTTTTTTTTCTATTTTAAAGTTATATATATTACTATCATGCTTTAAATTTAATACAATAGTTAGTTTATCCCAAGTATTAACTTTATAACCATTTAATTCAATAACTTTATCTCCCACTTCAATACCAGCATCAGATATAGGATAATTTTCAGGTGTATACCCTATTATTGATTTTTGTTCAGGATTACCCCAAATTAAACTTTGTAAAAATAATAAAAGAATTGCTAGTATAAAATTAAACATAACTCCGCTTATTAAGATTAAGAATCTTTGTAGTTTAGTTTTATTACACATAAACTCATCTTTTTTTACTTTTTTATCATCTTCACCAACTTCACCAGCCATAGCACAAAAGCCACCTATTGGAAATAGTCTTAAAGAATATAAAGTAGGATCTTTTTTCTCTTTCTTTCTTTTAAATGAAAATATTTTAGGTCCCATCCCTAAAGCAAATTCATATACATATACACCAAATTTTTTTGCAAAAATAAAGTGCCCTAATTCATGGACAAATATTAAAAGTCCTAAGATTAATATTAAAATAATTAATGTCATTTTTCATCCTCCTATAAATATTTCATAAATACAACAAATATTAACGCTACAAATATTAAACTATCAAGCCTATCTATAACACCACCATGTCCTGGTATTAAATTAGAAAAATCTTTAATATTATGTTGTCTTTTAACTGCGCTAAAAAACAAATCTCCAAATTGAGCAACTATTGTCATTATAAAAATCAAACCAATAATTACTAATAAATTAGTTTGGCTATTTATTAATGTTGTATAATACATAGTCATCATAAATGTTCCCATTAAAGAACCTATTATATAGCCTTCCCAAGTCTTTTTAGGGCTTAATTTAGTTACTTTATGTTTTCCTATCATCTTACCCCCTACATAAGCAAATGTATCTGTAATTATAGGTATTAATAACATAAACATAAAGTATTTTAAACTATAATCTCTAATCAAAATAAAATAATTTAATCCAAGACCGATCAATAAAATAAAACCTATTATTTTAAATGCATCCTCAGTTGTATATTTACCTTTAACTTGATAAAAAATTATAGGAATTAATAAACCCAATATTATTGTACTTAATACTTCATAATTTAAACCAAATAAAATAGTCGAAGAATCAAAATTACTATAAACTATACTTATTAAACTTAAAAAAGTAATCATTTTAACTACATTAGGAAAATTATATAAATCATTTATTTCTTTAATAACTAGCATAGATATAACACCTATTAATAGTGCAAAAGGTATACCACCTATAAAGAATAAAGGAATAACTATCGCAAGTAATATTAGAGCACTTATCGTTCTTACTTTCATTAATTACCACCAAACCTTCTATTTCTATTATTATATTCAGTTAAAGCTTTTTCTAATTCAATTTCATCAAAGTCAGGAAAATAAGTTTTTGGAAAATATAATTCCGCATAACTAGCTTGCCATAACATAAAATTACTTAATCTCTCTTCTCCACTAGTCCTAATTACAAAATCTAAATCAGGTAAATCTTGATATAAATATTTACTGATACTATATTCATCTATTAAAATATTTTCCTTAATCATTTTATTAATAGTATCAACTATTTCAGCTCTACTACCATAATTTAAACATATATTTAATACTCCAGCAGTATTATTTTTAGTTTTTTCTACTACTTTACATATAATATCCCAAACTTTATTTGATAAAGGTTCTTTTCTACCTGAAAATATAATCTTTATGTTTTCTCTATTAAGTTCTTCTAATCTTTCATTAAAAAATTTGACTATAAGACCCATTAAATAACTTACTTCCTCTTCACTACGATTAAAATTCTCGGTAGAAAACGCATAAATACTTAAATACTTAACACCTTTTTTAAATATATATTTAGATAAATCTATAATTCTATTAGCTCCTGCTAAGTGACCTTCACGAGCTTTTTTACCATTCTGCTTTGCCCACCTACGATTACCATCCATTATTATTCCAAGATGAGTGGGCACTACTACATCTTCCATATATTCACCTATTGATAAGTATACTAGTAAAATAAAAAAAATGCAATAATGCATTTTCAAAATTATTTTACAAATAGCAAAACAGATAATTGTCCAACCAATAGAATGTTTATAAAAGTAAATTTAAAAACAAACAATTACTGACCACAATGCCCACATTCCCAATTCGAAACTTCGCAAAAAATGTCTTTACTATCCCATCTATAATTAATCCCGTATATAATATCGCATGGACTGTGTGTCAAACTTGAAATATTCCAAGAACTTATATCACCGATAGACCATGTGTAAGCTTCGAATCCTGCCATGTAAAACATGCCATCCATGTAAGCTGTATTAGAAGTATCCCAGGAACTTAAATCTCCTAGAGACCAAGAAGTAGCGTTATATCCAGCGTATACAAACATCTCATTCATATTATTTACACTTGAAGTGTCCCAGGAGCTTAGATCTCCAATAGACCAAGTAGTAGCGTTATATCCAGCGTACTCAAACATTTTATACATATATATCACATTGGAGGTATTCCAAGAGCTTAGATCTCCAAGAGACCATGTAGTAGCGTTGTATCCAGCTCGATAAAACATATCAAACATACTAATTACATTTGAGGTATCCCAAGTACTTAAATCAAAATTATTAGATTGACTATAAAAAAACATTCCTGACATACTTGTGACATTTGAAGTATTTAAATATTTTAATTCTAAAGATGTTGATTCATTAAATGAAAACATCCATGACATATCAGTAATATTAGAATCTCGACTGGCTACTCCCTTTACTGATGATGCTTTATGTTCACCAGCTCAATCCCATAATGAGCCAAACATTCCATGAGTTTGAACGTGTGGGTATTGTAGATTATCTTAAAATGGCTTAAACTGTTATATTTGTTGGCTTTTATGACATTTACTTATTGTCATTTATCTCAGATTATCGTGCCTTATTTTAAAAAATGGTGGCAAAATGGTGGCGATTTTATATGCTTTTATAGTATATGTTTGATAAAATTATCAATTAACTTGGTCACAATTTTATTTTTACTATACTTAGAAAATAAATAATTTCTCAATCTTGTATTATATATAAATTTTAAATAGAATAAATCTTTTTTTATCTGTTTAGTCGTTTGATGCATTTTTATTTTGTAATTTTCATTCATGTTATCACTCAAAACAAAAGCTGAATATATAGCGTAATAAATCCCTTCTCCTGTGATTGGTGAAATCAAACCTGCAGCGTCTCCGATAAAATAGACATTGTTTTTATAATCTAATAGTATATTCTTTCCATCAGGAAGAAAGGCTCCCCTATTATTTTTTTTACTAATTTTTAAGTTTTTTAGGTAATCACTAAATTCTTTTTCTATTTTATTAATACCATTAACATTTCCAATACCAACCATAGTATTACTTTTATTAGGTATAATCCAACCATAACCTTTAAAGTTATTAAAAAAGTTAATTATAAGCGAATTATATTTGTTTGTCGTTGCTTTTGTTTCATATGCAAAATTGTTTTTAATCTTTTTATGAATTATATCTTTTTTTAATTTACTTAATGCTCCATCAGCCCCTACAATATTTTCATAAAAATACTTTTTTTCTTTTAAAGTTAATATTTTATCTTTAAAATTTATACTATTATATGTATAACCCTCAATTATTTCTCCGCCAATTTTTATATATTGACTTAAAACAAAATTATCAAGATCTTTTCTATCTATACTATAAATATTAATATTTTTAAATTCGAGATTTTGGTCAGCGCTAGAAATTTTTACTTTATTATGTTTCAATAGTGGTAATTTTGATAATAATTCTTCGGTGTATATCTCGCATAACAAATCATAAGTTTTTTTAGTCAATAAGCCACCACATAATTTATCTTTATTTTTTATATATAATTTTTCTATTATAAGTACCTCTTTGTTTTGTTTTTTTAATAAATATCCTAAAACACAACCAGAAATACCACCGCCAATAATAATAGTGTCATAATGTTTCATAATAATACCACCTACTTATTATTATAGCATCAAATTTACTAAAAAATAAATCTATCAAAATAAGAAATGTGAGGGTTTATCTATCACATTTTATTTTAATTTATTTTACCTTATCTTCATTTAGCTTATTTACCCTCACATTAAGAGTGTGTGTTACTAAATTACCTTTTATATATTCAGGTATTATTACATAATCAGCGCTACCAACATATTGATGTACATCAATATATCCATCTTGATACCAATCATCTTCATCTGGAACATAAACCATATTCTCAATGGTATAAGTTTCAAAATCATCATCTGTTGCCATTACATAATATTCAGGTATCTCTTGCTTGTTATCTCCTTCTATTACTTTGATATATGCTTTAAAGGTTTTACCTTGGTTTATATTTTGATTTTTACCTGAATCAGGGAAATATATTTCTAAGTTATATGTATGAACTTTATTACCACCTGTTGGACTAGTAAAGGTTCCTGTTCCCAAATCTATTTCTCTTGATCCATGTAATATATTATTTAGTTCAGTTTTTGAAGGTACTACTGCTCCATTACTTCCATTATTAGTACTTATTAATTTATATTTAAGAGCACTACTTGAAAATGTATTTTCTTCAACAACTAATAATAAAGTATACTACATATCTATACTTGTTGTACTATTACCGGTTACAGTAAATGTTTTAGCACCCCATTTGTCTGCTCTAGGATAAATGTTATTCATAGTAATATTTGATCCACCATTATAATTAATATTCATGGTTCCACCTACTGCTGTTATGGTTGTACCAGTTTCAACTCCACTTAAAGTAGCTGAGAAGTAGGCAAAAGATGATGCCGTTGATATAAGTAGGATTAATAATAACAGTGATATTGTATTACTGATTTTACTAAAAGTACTTTGTTTCATTTGTTGATACCACCTTACTTTATTTGATTATATCATTTTTTGCTAAATAAAAAAAGGCAATTAAGCATTTAATTAAAAATTTTACTAAATCTATTGATTTCTATTTCAGCATCTGCTTGGCTATTTTGAAATACATATTCACATTATTTACATTTAAAGAGTCAAATGATCATAATAAAATACTCAATTACTTTTTATTTTTAATAGTTAATTTTGGATATTTTAAAAATACAATACTTCTAATAAATATAATTGTGAAAAAAATAGATAATAATATGAACAAGTTTTTTGCAAATCCATTACTCATTATACCAGCACAAAAGATAAAGAAGATAATAGGAATAGGAGAAAAAATAGCAATTAAAAGATAACCAAACGAGAATACTTCTTGTTTTGAACTATTAATTACAGTATCAGGAGTTACTTTTTCTTCTACTGATATTTTACTTAGTTTATTATCTATTTTACATGTAGGACAGTAACTTATTTCTTCTGGTATATTTTTGCTGCATTTCTTATATATCATATTAATCAAACTTCCTTATTAAAATATTAACATATTTAATAAATTTTAACAAAAAAAATGCAGTTAAGCATTTAATTAAAAAATTTACTAAATCTATTGATTTCTATTTCAGCATTTTCTACTGAGTCTGATCCATGAATTAAGTTTTCTGTAGTGTTATTTGCAAAGTCTCCTCTAATAGTTCCAGGAGTTGCTTCTTCCCATTTTGTTGGTCCCATTAAGTTACGCATACCAACTACTACATCAGATCCTTCAATAACCATTCCTATAACTGGTCCTGAGGTCATAAATGCAACTATTTC
>CAYTQE010000051.1:0-6078 GCA_964439985.1 uncultured Muribaculaceae bacterium
CATCATGTAATGATTTTGTTTTTTTTAATACTTGACAATACTTAGATAGTCAAATCTTATGATATAATTACATTATAAAAAAAAGAGTTTGACATATACTAGTAAATGAGGTGGAAAAGTGGTATATAAAGAAGAAAAACATGGTCCATATACACTACATACAATTAAGACAAATAAGTTTAAGTTATGCCATATGGAGATAATTTTTAGAAATAATGTTGTCAAAGAAGATATTACTAAAAGAAATATCCTTTTTGATTTATTAACCGAATCTAATAAAGATTATCCAACCAAAAGAAGTTTAACCTTAAAACTAGAAGATTTATACAATACATCATTATATAGTGTTACTAGTAAAGTAGGTAACGCAGTAATAACCAATGTTTGTTTAGATTTTATAAATCCTAAATATACAGAAGACATTGTTTTAGAAGAAACTTTAAAACTACCTTTTGATATGATATTTAAACCTTTAGCTGCTAATAAAGAATTTAATCCTAAATTTGTAGAAATTGCTAAAAAAAGAGCTGAAGCTGATATTAAATCAATTAAAGAAAATCCTAAAAAATATGCTATTTTAGAAGCTATTAAAACCTTAGGAGATAATACTTCTTCAAGTTATAGTAATGTAGGAACTATTTCTGATTTAGAAAAAATAACACCTGAATCATTATATAAATATTATGAAGAAGTTTTAAAAAATGACTATATTGATATTTATATAATTGGTGATTTAGATATGAATAAAGTATCAGAAATCATAAGTAATTATGCTAAATTTAAAGTTATAAAAAATCATGATTTTGGTTTTTATGTTGAAAACCTTAAAAGAAAACCAGTAGTAAAAACAGAAAATTTCATATATGTTCAAACAAATATAATTGTTATTTTAAATTTAAATAAATTAACTGATTATGAAAAAAAATATGTTGCTAATATTTATAATTTAATATTAGGTGGTGGATCACTAGAAACTAAATTATATAGAAGACTTAGAACTGAAAATTCTTTATGTTATAATGTAAACTCAATGTATCAAAAATATGATGGACTTATATTAATATCAACCGCTGTTGATATCAATTCTGAAGATATAGCTATAAAATTAATAAAACAAGCTATTAAAGATATGACAAATAATATTACTGAAGAAGAATTAAATCAAGCAAAAGAATTAATTAATTCAGCACTTACTATGAATATGGATAATATAGGTAAAATAGTTGATAATTATTTTTATAAAAATATAAGTGATTTAGATGATTATGAAACAAGACTAGAAACTTTTAAAAAAGTTACTGTCGAAGATTTATATAATTTAAGTAAAAAAGTTTCAATAAGTACAATTTATTCACTAGTTGGTGGTGAAGAATAATGAAAAAAACTAAAATAAAGAAAACTGGAGAATATGTTTATACTGAAACTCTTGATAATGGTTTAAAAATTATTATGCTTCCAAATAATAAAGTTAAAAATTATTATGCTACACTTAGTACTAAATTTGGAGCAATTCATACAAATTTTAAGTTTAATGGTAAAAATTACAATCTACCAAAAGGGATTGCTCATTTTTTAGAACATTTATTATTTAATATGCCTGATGGAACTAGTGCTCATGATTATTTTAGTCAGATAGGTTCAAATATTAATGCCTTTACTTCATATGATGTAACTTGTTATGAAGTATATGCAAATACGAAATTTAAAGACAATTTATCCTATTTACTTGAATATGTTTTTACTCCTTATTTTACAAAGGAAATGGTTAATGGAGAAAAAGGAATTATTACTGAAGAAATTAAGATGATTGAAGATAATCCAGCATCAGAAATAGTTTATGGAATGTTTAGAAATCTTTTTATTAATGATGAAAGACAACATTTAATTAGTGGAACTGTTGCTGATATTAAAAAAATTACTGTTGATGATTTAAATACTGCTTATGAAGCTTTTTATCATCCAAAAAATATGTTTTTAATAATTACTGGTAACTTTGAGCCAGAAGAAGCAACTGCTATAGCAATTGATATTTTGAAAAATTTTGAATTTCCTAAATATGATAAACCAATTATTAAAGTAGTTAATGAACCTAATAAAGTAAAAAATGAATATTTAGAAAAAGAAATGCCAGTAGATAAAGAAAAAGTAACTATTGCTTTAAAAATACCAAAAAGTAATTTTAAACAATTAAAAATTAGTGATTTAGAATTAAGATTATATATTAATTTAATTATGAGAATTAATTTTGGCGTAACTTCACTTTTAAAAGAAGAACTTCTTAGTGGAGGAATAATTACTAATTCAATAAGTACTTTTTTAACCCTAACTGAGCAGCATGCAGTGCAAGCAATTATGGTGGCAACTGAGTATCCTGATTATTTTATTAAAAGAGTAAAAGAAACTTTAAAAAATTTAACTATCTCTGAAGAAGAGATAAATCGTAAAATAAAAAGTTCAATTAGTAATTTAATTATGAGTTTTGATGAAATAGAACTTATTAATAATGATATCCAAGATGATATATTAAATAATGGACAATATATAACTAATATTTATGATTATTATTGCAACTTAAATTATGAAATGGCTGAAAAAATAGTTGAAAAATTACAAAAAAATACTATCGCAATCACTATCTTGAAGCCTAAAAGTGAAAAATAAAGGAAAATAAACTTCTTATTATAACTAATAGAAATAGGAGGTTTTTTTATTGAGGAAATATCAAAATTATTTAATAATAAGTGGAATTTTTATTATAATTATTTTAACTTTTGTAAGTTATATTTATATGGATGATAATCAAAATGTATATTATGCAAGTGAGATTACTACCAGTGAAGATATAGTTACTGACTTTTATGTAGATATTAAAGGAGCAGTAGCTAATCCAGGAGTATATCAGTTTAGTAGTGGAGATAGAATCACTCAAGCGATAGAAAAAGCAGGAGGATTAACTAAAAACGGAAATACAAGTAATATTAATTTAAGTCAAAAATTATATAGTGAAATGGTTGTTTATATATATACAAATAATGAAATAAAAAACGGAGCCAAAACAATTAATTGTAACACCAGTTGTGACTGTGCAACAATTGAAGTTAATAATTGTTATGTTGAAGAAAACATAAATGATAAAATTAATATAAATACTGCTAATTTAGATCAATTATTAAAATTAAATGGTATTGGACAATCGAAAGCTTTAGCAATTATAAAATATCGTGAAGAAAATGGTGACTTTCTGGTTATTGAAGATTTAACAAATGTTTCAGGAATTGGTCTTGCTATTTATGAAAAATTAAAGGATCAGATTATAGTATGATTAATTTAATTTTATCATTAAGTATAATGTTTTGTGATATTAAAGGAGAAGTTAATAATCCAGGAGTATATCCAATAAAAAATAATAATATTTATGAAGTAATTAATTTAGCAGGTGGTTTAACAAAAAAAGCTAATATCACAAATATTAATTTAAGTAAAAAAGTTTTTGATGAAATGGTAATTTATATTCCTAGTATAAATGATAAGCCTAAAAGTTGTCCTAAATGTATTTGTCCAGAGAAAAAAATATGTCCTCCTAAAGAAGAAAAAACAACCATTAAAAATACGACTACTACTACAAACGTGATAATTACTACAACTATTCCGACTACTACAGTAGTTAGAAAAGTAAATATAAATACTGCACCTAAAGAAGAATTAATGACTATTAGTGGAATTGGAGAAGTTATAGCTGATAATATAATAAATTATCGCAATATAAAACTATTTGATAATGTTGAGGAATTAAAAGAAGTAAAAGGTATTGGAGAAGTTCTTTTTGCTAAGATTAAAAATTTTATTACAGTATAATTATTTATACATTATATTATTAATAACTATTTTATTTTTAGCTTTTTTTAGAATATATGTTATAAAATATGAAAGTAATTATAATTTAGATGATGACATTATTATTGGAGCTATAACTAAATTAACTATAAATAATGATAAATATCAAATAGAAATAAAAGGTCATGAAAAAATAAAAGGATATTATAATCCAAACGAACTTATGAATTTAGAATTAGGAATGAAAGTAAAAGTAAAAGGAAACTTATATTTACCAAATAACAATACTATTCCTAATACTTTTAATTATAAAAAATATTTAAATAATCATAATATTTTTTATTTAATGAAAATAGATAACTTAGAAATAATAAAAAAAAATAATAATATAATTTATAAAATTAAAAATCATATCAATAATAGAATAGATAATTTTGATTATACAAGTGAATATTTAAAAGCTCTGATTCTAGGAGATATGAAGGATATTGATGATGAAACTTTTAAAAGTTATCAGATTAATGGCATAATTCACTTGTTTGCAATAAGCGGTATGCACATAAATTTACTAGCGTTTTTTTTATTAAGTCTTTTTAAAAAAATAAAGATCAATCAAAATTATCTATATATAATCATAATCCTTTTTTTAATAATCTTTTGTTTAATTATAAATACCTCAGCAAGTGTTTATCGAAGTCTTATATTTTTTATATTACTAACTATAAACAAAATTTATGACCTTAAAATAAGCACTAAAAACATATTGTTTTTAACAGTTAGTATTTTAATTTTATATAATCCATTAATAATTTATGATTTAGGTTTTCAATATTCTGTAATTACAACATATGGTTTAATAATAAGTAAAAGAAAAAACAATAGTAATTACTTTATTAATTTGTTATACACTAGTACCATAGCGTTTTTATTTAGTATGCCTATAACAATAATAAACTTCTACGAAATAGGCTTGCTATCACCAATAAATAATTTAATATTTGGACCCCTTATTACTTTATACATATATCCATTATCTTTAATTACTATATTTCTTAATTTTTTTGAACCATTATTTTATTTATCCTTAAAATTTATGGAGTTAATAAATAATTTATTAAGTAGTTTGAATATTTTTACATTCGTAATTCCTAAAATAAATATAATGTTTATTTTTATATATTATATTTTTCTGGTTTTTTATATTTATTCAAAAAATAAAAATTACTTAATTCTAAGTATTATATTAATTTTAGGTTTTAAAATAAGGCCATTATTTGATAATAAAACATATATTTATTTTTTAGATGTTGGTCAAGGGGATTCAATCTTTATATATAATAAAAAAGAGAAGATTTTAATAGATACAGGAGGCGTCTATAATTATGATATTAGTAACAATACTTTGGTATTTTTTAAAAGTTTAGGAATAACTAAACTGGATTTACTACTACTTACACACGGTGATTCAGATCATGTAAAAGATGCCCCTAACATTATAAAAAATATTAAAGTTAAAAATGTAATGCTTAATAATAATGAATATAATAATTTAGAAAAAGAAATATTAAAATTAAATACTAATATAATTAGTGAATATAATAGTAAATTAGATTTTAATATATTTAATAATTATATTGGTAATGATGAAAACTCTAGTAGTATTATAAGTTTATTGACTATAGATAATTTCAATATTTTATTTACTGGAGATGCTCCAAAAGAGCAAGAATTAAAGTTTTTAAAAGATAATCCAATAAAAGTTGATATTATAAAACTTGGTCATCATGGTTCAAAGACGAGCAGTGATTTATATTTTTTAAAAACTATTGAAGTAAAGGAAGCAATTATATCTAGTGGTAGAAACAATCGCTTTAATCATCCTAATCCAGAAACAATAGAAACATTAGAAATTCTTAATATAAATTATTATAATACCAAAGAAAAAGGAACAATTATGTATACTTTTAGGCCGAATCATTATACTAAAAATATGTATATGCCATAATATATATCATACACTAGATAGTGTTTATATAGATGAAGGAAGAAAAAAATCTTCCTTTATTTTGGAAAAATGTCTATTGGAACGGAAGGACTTTTTGTAAACAATTCAACTAATATTGAATAATAATAAAAAGTATTAAGAAAAAATAAATAATAATAGAAGTATTGGTTTATAAATCGCATCTAAAGACAATGTTTATATCATGTTTTGGTTGATTTATACACATAAATATAATATAA
>CAYTQE010000052.1:0-6068 GCA_964439985.1 uncultured Muribaculaceae bacterium
TCATTATCCATTTAAAAATAAAGAATTATTTGATACTCAGTTTCCTGCTGATTATATATGTGAAGGAATTGACCAAACTAGAGGATGGTTTTATACATTAATATTAATATCTACATTTGTAACAGGAAAAGCTCCTTATAAAAATGTTCTAGTAAATGATTTGTTATTAGATGCAGAAGGTAAGAAAATGAGTAAAAGTAGAGGAAATGTTATTGAACCTTTTGCCCTTTTAGATGAATATGGAGCAGATGTTGTAAGGTTTTATTTACCTTATGCATCTCCCGTATGGATGCCGCTAAGATTTGATTTTGCTGGTTTAAAAGAAGTTTATTCTAAATTCTTTAACCCTCTTAAAAATACATATTCATTTTTCTCATTATACGCTAATACTGATCATATAGATTTAAGTGAGTATAATATACCAGTAAGTGAAAGAGAAGAAATTGATAGGTGGTTAATTTCTAAATATAATGCTTTAGTAAAATTCGTAACTGATAGTTATGATGAATATGACCTTCATAAAGTTGTAAAAGCACTAACTGAGTTTGTGTCTGAAGATTTATCTAACTGGTACATAAGAAGAAACAGAGATAGATTCTGGGCTAGTGAATTAAATAATTCTAAAAAAGCAGTTTATTTAACTACTTATGAAGTATTAACAGGTTTATGTAAATTAATCGCGCCTATTGTTCCATTTGTATCTGAAGAAATATATCAAAAACTTACTGGAGATGCATCAGTTCATTTAGCAGATTTTCCAGTTTATGATAAAAATTTAATCGATAAAAAATTAGAAAACAAAATGGATTTAGTTCGTAACTTAATTAGTGTTGGTCGTATGGTAAGAGAAGAAGCTAAAATAAAAGTTCGTCAGCCTTTAAGAGAGATATTATTAGATGGCAAAAATCAAACTACTATTAATGAGCTAACTGAATTAATTAAAGAAGAATTAAATGTTAAAAAAATTACATATGTAGATAATTTAAATGATTATATGGATTTATCTGTTAAACCAAATTTTAAAGAAGTAGGTAAAGTATTAGGTAGTAAGATTAAATCATTTGCCCATAATCTTGAAAAGTTCACTAACGAAGATATTACTAAAATTCAAAATGGCTATACAATAACTATGGATTTAGAAGGAGAGAAAATCTCAGTAACTAAAGACATGGTTGAAATAAAAATATCTTCAAAAACCAATCTTAATGTAGGAATGGATAATAATGACTTTGTTATTTTAAATACAGAAATTACTGAGGAATTATTATTAGAAGGTTTAGCTAGAGAATTTATTAGTAAAATTCAAAATCTAAGAAAAGAATATGATTATAATATAATAGATAGAATTAATATATATTATAATTCAAATGAAATTATTGATAATATGATTAATACATTTAAAAATTATATTATGGATGAAACTTTAGCACTAAAAATATTAAAACAAGATAATTTAACTGAAAAAATCGATATAAATGAACATGATGTTTATGTAAAGTTAGAAAAAGCAAAATAAAAAGAGATTTCTCTTTTTATTTTGCTTTTGTATTATTATTTAAATCAGAATTAGCTCTTAATTTAAATTCATCTAATAATTTAACAGCGTTTTTTAAAAAAACTTCTAAAATTTCATTATCTTGGATTAAATTGATAATATAATCTTCTTCCATTTCATTATCGGAAATATATAGTAATGAAGTAATTAAAATTATATTATAAAGTAAACTTTCTTTATATACAGTCGATGAATTAAAAGCTTCTTCATTTAAATTGTTAAAATAATATATAACTTTATTTAATAAATTTTTACCATAAAGATTTTTAATGTTATTATCTAAAGCTTCATTTATTTTTTTATTATTATTTTCAATTTCTTGATTAAAGATATTATCAGTTTTAATAAAATTATTATTTAAATATTGAGTTTCTAAGTTTTCATCTAAATAAGAAAGAATTAAACGGGCCTTAATAAAATACTCTTTTATTTTATAATTTGTTTCTTTATTAATAAGAACTTCTAAATAAGAAGCTATTCTTATTATAGTTGAGTTATTTAATTTAGGAATCATATCTAGTAAATAAATTGATGTAGTGTTAAGGTCAACTTCATTTAATAAATTGATATAATTTTCATAATCATAGTTATTCATATATCCAATATCTTTATCAATTAATTTACTCATTTTAAACATAACTCTAAAATGTGATAAATCCACTTGTTTTTGTTTAATTGCTAAATCATATATATCATTATGTCTTATTTCATATAATTCTTCGGCAAGCCATAATCCTACGGAATATAATTGATCAAAATCTTTATGAAAATAATCATAATATTCTTTTTCTTCATTGATAGTTTTATTTAATGAGTCTATAGTGTTTTGATACTCGGTAGTTTGTTGTTTGTTTTCTAATTCTAATTTCTCTAAAGTTGTATATAAAATTGATATATTTATTGTTATATCATATATTTTTTGTAAGACTAGTTCGGTTACTTTATTCATATCAATCTCCTTATAGTTCTTTACTACCATAATTATAGATATCTGAATTAGCGCCCTCTTTAATTTCATCAATCATACTTAAAGAATTAATTATTAAATTTTCAGCAAAGTTAATTCCAAATGTAAGATCACTATCTTCATCATTTATTAATTCATCTTCAAACATTTCTAATACTTTATCACTAGTCTCTAAGTCATCATCTAAGTCATCATCTTCGTAACCATAAACATTTAAATTATCTACATAATCAAGTAAATGATTATTTAATAATTCTAATTCATTATTAGAAAGATATAATAATGATGATGTTAAAAGACCTGTATATATTAAACTTTCTTGATATGTTTCTTGTTCCAAAAGAGAATCTGGATCGATAAAATAATCAAAAAATGTTACAGCTCTATCTAATATTGTTTGTCCAAATCTATTTTTAATTTCGATATCTGTTTCTAACATATCATAATTATTAACAATATCTTTTTCAAATATATTATCTATTTTTTGGAAACTGTTTTTAAGATATTTAGTTTCTAAATCTTTAGATAAGAATGAAGCATATAAGCGAGCTTTAATTAAATAATATCTATTTTTTGCATTTTCTTCTTGTTTGATAGTGTTTTCTAAATAAGAAACTAATCTAACAACTAATGAATCGTTTAATATTTCAACATAATCTCCTATATATTTATTAAAGAATTCAGGATCTATACCATCGTTTAGATGAGTGTAATTTTTATTAAAATCATAATCCCAATAATCATAACTATCTAATATAGAATCTAATCTATAATATATTCTTTGATGCATTAGTTCATTTTCATTTTGATCAATTATATAATCATATAAGTCAAATTCTTCGCCATTATCTATCTTATCCAATAACCAACAGCTGGTATCAGATAATTCATCCAAATTATTTTGAAAATACTTATAAAGTTCTTGTTCGTTTTCAATTTTTAAAAATAGTAATTCTATTATATTTTTGTATTCTTTTGAATTTTGTTTATTTAATACTTCTAATTTAGCTAAAGTAGAATATAAAAATAAAATTTCAGTTGTATTATCATAAATTTTTTGTAGTTGTATTTTAGTTTGTTTTTTCATAGATATGTCTCCTTATAAATATAAAATATATAATAACATAAAAACGAAAAAAAAACATTGGTTTCCCAATATTTTTATCTGTTGTAATATTCAACTACTAATGATTCATTAATATCAGCATTAAGTTCGCTTCTTTCAGGAAGTCTAATAAATGTACCAGTCATTTTTTTAATATCAAAATCTACAAAAGCAGGTCTTGCTATAGTGTTTTCAAGTGATTGTTTAATAGCTGGATGATTTAATGATTTTTCTTTTAGTGATATTATAGCTCCTGGTCTAACAGTATATGATGGTATATCAACTGCTACACCATTAACTAATATATGACCATGATTAACTATTTGTCTAGATCCGCGTCTAGTATTAGCTAATCCCATACGATAAACAATATTATCTAATCTACTTTCTAGTAACTTAAATAAATTTTCACCAGTAATACCTTTCATTTTAGCTGCTTTTTCAAAAGTGCGAGCAAATTGTTTTTCAGTTAGTCCATACATAAATCTTAATTTTTGTTTTTCTGCTAACTGAATACCATATTCACTTGTTTTTTTACGGCGACTAGTTCCATGAATTCCTGGAACATAAGGTTTACGGCTTAATTCTTTACCATTTTCTAAAATACTAAAGCCTAATCTACGACTTTTACGATAAACGGGTCCAGTATATCTTGCCATTTTTGTCTCCTTTCTTGCTTTAAAAGGATAATCTTTTCATTATATAGGGTGTTTATTATCTTTTTCCCTTAGGCAGTTTAAGTTACTAAAGTTATTTCAAATAAACACATTACTAATTATTAAGATTCTGCCTTAAATCTGCATTAATAGTATATATAAATATATGCTGTTTGTCAAATATATCCGCTGAAATATCAAAATTAATCATTATTTTGTAAATAAAAACATTTTTTCTTTTATTGCTCTAACTAGCATTATATGTTAAAATATTAATAATAAAGAGGGTATAGGTATGGCTAGTTTAAAACCACATTTTTCAATTCCTGATTATGATGATGCCAAATCACTTGATACTAATATAATCACTGGCGAGAAGTACCGAATAACTATTTTAAGTGATATTTTAGTAAGGTTAGAATATAGTGAGACTGGAACTTTTGAAAACAGGCCAACAGAGCTAATTAAGTTTAGACGTTTTTCTTTACCTAAATTTTTGCGTAAAGAAGATAGTCAATTTTTAGTTATATCTACACCTTATTTTAAATTAGAATATACTAAAAATAAACCGTTCTATGGTTCTAAAGTTCATCCTGAACAAAATTTAAAAATAACTTTAAATAAAACAGACAAGTTTTGGTATTTTGGTCATCCAGAGGCTCGTAATTTTAGAGGAGCAGGTTATAGTTTAGATAATGCTGATGGTAATGGTAATTATGGTAAAGGACTTTATTCAACAGATGGTTTTGTTTCATTAGATGATTCAGAAAGTTTAATTTTTAATAAAGATGGTTCACTTGGTCGAAGAAGTGATAAAAGAATAGATACTTATGTCTTTTTATATCGTAAAGATTTTGGTTTTTGTTTAAGGGATTATTATCGATTAACTGGTAAACCTGCATTTATTCCTAGATATGCATTAGGAGTTTGGTGGAATAAAGATTATCCTTATACTAAAAATGATCTAGAAGAATTAGTTTGGAATTTTAATAAAAGGGAAATACCGCTATCTATTATTTTATTAAGTAAATATTGGCATATTCCTTATGAAAATACATATTCTGGATTTACATTTAATTATGATTTATTAGATAATCCTAAAAAATTAATAGATAACTTACATGCAAAAAAAATAAGAATTGGTTTAAATATTGATCCAACAGGAGGAATTCATCCCGATGAAATTTCTTATGAGAGATTTAGATCTAAAGCAGGTATTACTGAAACAGGTATCATTCCTTTTAATATATTTAATAAAGGAATACTAAATGCTTATTTAGATGAACTAATAAAACCGCTTAATAATGTCGGAGTTGATTTTTACTGGATTGATTATTATAATCCTAAAGATTTACTTACATTAAGAGCTCTTAATCATTATCATTATATGGATTATTTTGAAAACTCTAATAAAAGAGGAATGATTTTATCAAGAAATGGTATGCTAGCATCTCATAAATATCCAGTACTTTATTCAGGTTATACTAAGGTAAGCTGGAATAATTTAAATATGATTCCTGAATATAATTTAACTAGTTCTAATATTGGTGTTAGTTGGTGGAGTCATGATATAGGTGGATACTTAGATGGAGTAGAAGACCCTGAAATGTATATGCGTTTTATTCAGCTTGGTACATATAGTCCTGTACTTAGATTATCAGCAGCAGAAAGTCATTACTATAAAAGAGAGCCATGGCTATGGGACGCTAAAACTTATTCTATAGTAAAAGATTATTTAAGAATGAGACATAGACTTATTCCTTATATTTATACTGAAGGTTATAA
>CAYTQE010000053.1:0-5921 GCA_964439985.1 uncultured Muribaculaceae bacterium
ATGGTTATTCTATGTAAAGAAGAAGACCACTTAGAATGGTATAATAAAATGTGGGAATACACAGTAGAATTCTTTAGAAAGTTAGATATACCAGTTAGAACTTTAGAATGTTGTTCAGGAGATTTAGCAGATTTAAAAGTAAAATCATGTGATGTTGAAGCTTGGAGCCCAAGACAAAAAAAATATTTTGAAGTTGGATCATGCTCAACACTTGGAGATGCTCAAGCTAGAAGATTAGGTATTAGAAGTAAAGATAAAAGTGGTACTAAATATGTATATACTTTAAATAATACAGTTCTTGCTACACCTAGAGGTTTAATTGCCTTAATAGAAAATAATATTAATGAAGATGGAAGTATTAGAGTTCCAAAAGCATTAAGACCATATATGGGCGGAATAGATTTAATCAAATAAAAATACACAATGTGTATTTTTTTTATAGAGTTTTTGTATTTTCAGGTACTTCTTCAATATCATAATAAAGTTGTCTATATAACTGAATCATAAATTCAAATTCTTTTTTTGATAGTTTTTCAAATAATTTAGCAAGTCCTTCTTCATCATAATTTTCAATATATTTTAAATATTCTGCAGTATGAGCTTTATCAATAATAATTGGTGCATGTAAATCTTTACACAAATTATAATTAATTAAAATACTGGCAGTTCTTTTATTACCATCTTCAAATGGTTGGATTCTGATGAAATTTAAAGCGAACTTTGCTTCTCTTTCATATGGTGAAAGATAGGTCCAAACATTATAGTAATTATGTATTAACATCATAACTCTGTTAGCAACTTCTCTTGAAGGGATAGCCTCAAAGTTTAAACCAGTTAAAACATCAACTTTTCGGTAACCTTCAGCTAAATATTGTCCACGATTAATAATCGCGTTCACTTTTTGAATCATATTTGGATAAATCTTTACATTTAATTCTTGATTTTCAAATATATATATTGTTGCATCCTTAAAATTCATGATCGGTATTGCTAAGTTTGGTAAAGATAAATCTGCATCTCTTGATTCTAAAGCAATATTTGAATAAGCAGATCTTATTGCTAGTAAATTAATATATTCTTGATAATACTTATCTTTTTCTTGAAATTCTAAAAACATATTATACTTCTAATCCAAATTAAATTGAATTATTCCTTTCGTTTAAACTTTTAAAGCTTTTATTAAAATAAATATATCATATAATTTACTAAAATAATATACTATAAATTGACATTTTTGTTGTAATTTCAATTAGAAAGCAATATAATTGATTTAGAAAGAGGTATAAAATGAAAAAAATCTTAAAAACCTATAAATCAACTTTGATTTTATTAGGTGCGATTATTCTTGGTGGAATAGTAGGATTAATATTTAAAGAAGATGCACTATTTTTAAAACCATTTGGTGATGTTTTTATTAATTTATTATTTATTGTAATAGTGCCACTTATTTTTCTAACAATAACATCAGGAATTATCAAAATGGCTAATCCAAAAAGATTAGGTAAAATAATGAGTAGAATTGTAATAATATTTATTATAACATCTATTATATCAGTATTTATTGGTTTAGTAGGAGCTTATTCAACTAAATTAGTTGACAGAGGAGACTCTTCAGCAGTTCTAGAATTATTTGACCAAAGTTTAGTAATGGAAGAAGAATTATCTATTTTAGAAAGAACAGCATCTTTAATTACAGTAAGTGATTTTCCGTTATTATTTAGTAAAAATAATATAATAGCACTTTTAATATTCTCAATATTATTAGGTTTCGCTATTAGGATGTCTAAAGAAAAAGGAACGATTGTAAAAGATACAATTATTAGTTTAAATGAAATTGTACTTAACTTAGTAAAATTAATTATGTATTATGCTCCTATTGGGCTTGGTTGTTATTTTGCAGCTTTAATAGGAACATATGGAGATTCAATAGTAACTGGCTTTTTAAAAACTTTCGTTATTTATACAGTAACTTGTATAGTTGTATATGTTGTAGTTTATTCATTATATGCAATTATAGCTGGTGGTAAAGAAGGATTAAAAACATATTGGAAGAATGTATTTACACCAACAGTAACAGCACTTGCTACATGTTCATCAGCTGCTTGTATACCAGTAAATATAACTGCAATGAAAGATATGGGAATATCAGATGATATTGCCGAAACTACTGTACCTATAGGAACTAGTTTTCATAAACAAGGTTCAGCTATCGGAAGTGTCTTTAAAATAATGTTCTTGGCATACTTATTTGAAGTAACACCAAGTATTTGGACTGTAATTATAGTTTCACTTGTTGCAACATTACTTGTTTCAGCTGTACCAATTGGTGGTGGAACAATATCAGAGATGATGATTTTATCTATGATGGCTTTCCCAGTTTCAGCACTACCAATACTAACAATTATTGCTACCATAATAGATGCTCCTGCAACAGTACTTAATGTTACTGGAGATACATCAGCAGCTATGTTAATTGCTAGAACTGTTGATGGTAAGAACTGGCTAAAGAAAAAGAAGAAATAAACTTAAATAAACAGAATGGTTCTTTGTCATATATTCTGTTTTTAATTGAGGGAAAATAAATAAAATGTTAAACTAATAATGGTGACAATAGATGAAAAAACAAAAAAATATAATCTTATTAATAATATCAGTACTTATAGTACTTTTTATATCTATTAGTTTATCTTATGCTTATTTTTCAGCAGGTCTAGAAGGAGTAGAAGAAGATACTACTATAACTGTTATAGGTGGTTCTATGAAAATAATTTATGATAGTGGAGCAAATATAAATGTTGGGGGAATGACTCCAAGTAATCAACCCTTTGCAGTAAAAACATTTACCGTAACTGGTAATAATACAACTGATATAGAAATGTATTATCAAATAAGTTTAATAATTGATAACAATACTTTTTCAAATGATGCATTAAAATACAAATTAATCAGCTCTAATATTAATGATAATGGTAGCATCGTGGAATCCAAAAATTATTTTGTAAATATTGGGACTGGACCTAAGATTATCAATTTAGGGGTTGGTAGTTTTCAATCACCAACAGGTGGTAGTAAAGTTCATTCATATGATTTGGAATTATATTTTCTAGATACTGGAGAAAATCAAAATATTGATCAAGGGAAAAATATTAAAGCATATATTAGTGTTAATAATCATCAACCAACACTTTCTGAAAAAACAATTTCTCAATTTGGAGGAGTAGATAAAATAAAAAATAAAGGAGAACCTGATTTTCATTTAGTTTCAGAAATAAATGAAGGTTTATTTTATACCGAAGATGATTATGGTGATAGTTTTTATTATCGTGGTGCAGTTGATAACAACTGGGTTTATTTTAATAATATGTACTGGAGAATAATTCGTATAACTGGTAATAATTTAATAAAAATAATTTTTAGTGGTACAACTCCACCAAGTGATTCAGAAAAGGTTTTTGTAACCGAAATAGATCCCATAATGCCAATAAGTACATTTAATGAATTATCTAATCAAGCTGAATATACTGGCTATATGTACACTATTGGCCAGCAAAGAGGTTTTGATACTAGTAGTGATATTAAAAATACCTTAGAATCATGGTATCAAGATTATTTAATAGAACAAGATGATCAAATAGCTGATGTAATTTTTTGTAATGATCGTAGTACTTATGTTGGAACTATTGGAGGAAGATATCATGATGGAAATGGAATAGGTAATACACCTACATGGTTTGGTGCATCAAGAAGATTGATTAGTGAATTAGAAGAAAAACCTTTAGGAACTGGACCAAGTCTTATTTGTCCTCATAAAGATGATGCCTTTACAAAATATGATAATATTCTAGGAAATGCTAAATTGTCTGAAAAAATTGGATTATTAACAGCAGATGAAGCAGCAATGGCAGGATTAGTTATTTTAACCGAAAATAAAAATAATTACTTATTTACTGGATATAGATATTGGTTTTTATCACCCCACTTAATAACTGCTAATAAAGCAAATGTCTTTGATAATCATGTAAACGGTTATTTAAACACTAATTATGTTTTTAATGAATTTGTTAATAAACCAGTAATAGCATTAATAGATTCTGTAAAAGCTACTGGAACAGGTGCTTGGAATGATCCTTATGTAATATTAGACTAAAATTTACTTCTTTTTTTTTATATTAATTGATATACTAATATTGGTGATATAAATGTTTAATAATAAAAAAATATTAATTTTAGGAATGGCGCGCTCAGGTTATGAAGCAGCTAAGTTATTACAAAAGAAAAATTGTGATATTGTAATTACAGATATGAAAAAGCAAGACGAGGATAAACTAAAGGAATTAGAATCTTTAGGTATAAATTGTATTATAACTGATAAACAAGCAGATTTACTTGATGATAGTTTTGACTATGTAATTAAAAATCCTGGTGTACCAATTGATGCACCGCTTATTTTAAAAGCAAATAAACTAAATATACCAGTAACAAATGAAGTAGAAGTAGCTTTTAACTATTTACCTAAAGATGTTAAAGTAATAGGTATAACAGGTTCTAATGGTAAAACAACTACAACATCAATTATTTATGAAATATTTAAAGAAGCAGGATATTCATCCCATTTAGGTGGTAATATTGGCATACCAGCTTCATCTTTAATTCAAAATATAAAAGAAGGAGATTTTTTAATAATTGAAGTTTCATCACATCAATTACATGATTTTCATCAGTTTAAAACAGATGTCAGTATTTTAACTAATATCATTGAAACTCATCTAGAACATTTTTATACTTTTGATGCTTATAAAAATAGTAAGAAAAAAATCTTTAATCATCATACTAAAAATTATCTAGCAGTTATTAATAAAGGTGATTTAGAAAGTTTAGAATTAACTAAAGATATTATTTCTAATAAAATATATTTTTCTTCAAAAGGCGATGCTGATATATATATTAAAAACAATATAATATATTATAAAACCCAAGAAATTATAGCATTAGATTTAATTAAAATTAAAGGAAACCATAATTATGAAAATATTATGGCTAGTATAGCAGTAGCTAAATATTATAATATTTCTAATGAAATAATTGCTAAAGTATTAAAAGAGTTTAAAGGTGTAGAACATCGTATCGAATATGTAGATGTTATAAATAATCGTAAATTTTATAATGATTCTAAATCAACAAATATACTAGCAACCCAAATAGCGTTATCATCATTTAATGAACCCACTATTTTATTACTTGGGGGAACCGATCGTAATCCTAATTTAGAAGAGTTACTACCATATTTAATAAATATTAAAAAAATAGTTTGTTATGGAGAAGTAAAAGATAAAGTTAAAAAGTTTTGTGATAATAATAATATATTATGTGAAGAATTTAATACTTTAAAAGAAGCTACTATTAATGCTTATGAATCATCAAATGAAGGAGATGTAATATTACTTTCACCTGCAACAGCATCATGGGATCAATATAAAAATTTTGAAGAAAGAGGACTAGATTTTAAAAAAGTAGTTGAAACCTTCAAATAATTTAGCACTTTTTCATAATCTAGGCCATATCCTATATTAGGGTGATAAAAAATGAATGATGAAATATTAAAAAAAGTCGAAAATAAAACTAAGGTAGATAAAGATACTATTATTGATTTAGCTAAAATGGTTAGTGATAATGGTCTAAAAGATGAAAAAACATTAAGAAATGTAATTAATCAGTTATCTGCGATGACTGGTAAAGAAGTAACAGAGGATATGGAGAATAAAATAATAGATACTATCTTAGAAGATAAAGTACCTAAAGATATAGAAAATATGTTTTAAATAAATTAAACAAGTAATGTAGTAATTATTTGTTTTTTTTATCATAGATTTTATAAGTAAACATAAATTTTATAGTGAAAGGGAAGAAAATATGGAAAAGAA
>CAYTQE010000054.1:0-5885 GCA_964439985.1 uncultured Muribaculaceae bacterium
GAGTTTTAGAAATATATAGAACTATAAAAAAGCCACCATTTCGCCACCATTTTTTGAAATAAAGCGAAATAATCTGAGATAATACAAAATAACAGAATTGATAAAACACCAATAAATACAACGGTTTAAGACACTTTGAGATAATTTGAAATAACCTCAAGGAAGCACTCTGAATTCCATTTGGAACACAACTAATTATAATGATGCCAAATATGTAGGATATATGTATGGTGGAGCCAACGGAGTAACATCAACCCAAAGACATGGTACTACAAGTGTTTCGGCTACTTATAATGAAACATCAACAAACATGAAAACTGCACTTGAAACCTGGTATCAAAATAATATAGCAGGAAAATTATTTGAATCTGATGTAGTTGATAATCTGTTTTGTAATGATAGACAACTAAGAGACGAAGTAGGAGGAGCATCAACTGGTCCAGGATATGGAAATACCGGAACAACAACATATTATGCTGCATACCAACGCCTAAATACAACAAAAACTCCAACTTTAAAATGCGGTTTAAAGAATGATCGCTTCACAACAAATGATGTGAGCATAGGTAACGGATCTTTAACTTATCCAGTAGGTCTCTTAACAGCGGATGAAGTAGCGATGGCAGGATTACGATATTCAACAACAAATACAATCAACTATCTATATACGGGTCAGAATTTTTGGTTGTTTTCGCCAAATTTTGCGTACTCAGATGGTCGAGCTGTTATGTTAATCGTCGGTTCTGATGGGAAGCTGTTCTATGAAGATGTGAACATTATCTACGGGGTTAGATTAGTAGTTTCAATCGCTTCTTTGTCTAATGTAACTGGTACAGGCACTAACACAGATCCGTATAAAGCTATATAATTAATAATTTATTTAATTTCATTATAAAAAAAGTTATAGTTTATTTTTATAAACTCTTATGATATACTGTGTTTAGGTGATAGAAGTATGAAAAAGAACTATTTTGTTTTATTAAATAGTATCTTGCTTATTGTTTTAGCGTTTTCAATTTATAAAGTTTATAATCCAGTAAATTTTGGAGAACTTTATAAACCTAGATTTGGGATAATTGATAAAAGTGTTAAAACTATAACAGAAAATATGGAATTAATAACTAATAGTACAGCTGATGAAAAATGGACAGAATTTAAAAAATTAAATAAGGCTGAAGAGTCACAAATAACTGGTTATAATATGCTTGTTAAAGATATTAAAAATTGTTATTTACAAGTAATTGATTTAGAAGATGATAAAGTAGATAATATAAAAATTCTCGATTTTAGAAATAAAAATCGTATTTCTAACAAAAATTATAAGGATATAGCTGATAATAATAGTTGTTTAGATAATTTTAAAAAGTATGATTCTTATCAATTTAGTGAAAATGATGATTTAAATTATAAATTACAGAATCAAATAAAGTTAATCTTAGATGTAAAAGAATTAGAAAATACTAAAAATAAATTTAATGATATTTTAATAAGAGAATCAGATATAATTCATAGTGTTGCTAATTTATCTACTTGGTTAAAAATTGAATATGATACATATAAATAAACCTTTGCTAGGTTTATTTTTTAATTCTATCATGTTATAATTAGTCAGGTGGTAAAGTATATGACTAATCTAATAAATATGAAAAAAAATAATGATCTTGTACCTAAAAAAATAGTCTATAATTATTTAAATCCTGATTATGTTTATATACCTTATAAAAAAGATTTTGAATTAAGTGTTAAAACCAATGATGTTGTTTTAAAAGATAGTATAATCTTAAGTAAAAATAATCTGTATCAATATAGTCCAGTATCTGGTAAAGTTTTAGGGTTATCAGAAATGTTAGTTAATAATAAGAAGACTCAAGTAGTAGTAATAGAAAATGATTTTAAAGAAAAAGTCAAAAAAGTAAAAGGGGTTAAGAAGTCTTTAACTGAATATTCTAAAGAAGAAGTTTTAGATATTATAAAATTATTTAGTGCTTATTCTGGCGACTTAAAAGGTAAGATGATTTTAGTAAATGGTCTTGATTTTGAAGTTTATGAAAGTAATCGCAGTGCGATCATTAAAAAGTTTACTAATGAAATATTGGAAACAATTGATGCTTTATATACAATATTAGATTGTGAGAAATGTTATTTTGCGATTAAAAACAACGATTGTGATAATGTTGAAGGTTTAATTCATCATATTGGGACTTATCCTTATATAGATTTAAAATTAATGCCAGATTTATATCCTTTAGGTCATGAAGATATTTTAAAACAAGAACTTATTATGCCAAGACATGAGAAGTTAGGAATAATTTATTTTAGTGTTGAGGATATTTATAACTTATATAATGTTTTAAAAAGACAAAGACCGATTGGTGAAAAATATATAACTATCTCTGGAGATTTAGTGGTTACTCCAAAAATACTTAATGTTAAAATAGGTTCTTCTTTAAAAGATATTATATTAAATAATATTAAGTTAAAACTTGATGATTATCTAGTTATTATTAATGGTTTAATTTCTGGATATAAGTCGTCTCTTGATTTGATAATTACTCCCGAAGTAAATAGTGTATTTTTAAATACTGTAAGTATAGAAAATGAAAAAGATTGTATTAATTGTGGAATGTGTCATACTAAGTGTCCAGTAGGAGCTGATCCTCGAACTGGTTATAAAATAGATAAATGTATAGAGTGCGGAATATGTACATATATATGCCCAGCTAAGATTAACTTTAAGAAAGGATTAAAAAAATGAATGATGTGTATTTAAGGAGTCATTATAATATTAAAACTATTTCTTTTAAAATTCTTCTTTCTTTAATACCTTTAATACTGGCTGGATTTTATAAAAATGGTCTTAAATTATATCTTAATGATTTAGTTAATATATTTGGATTATTTAAACCATTAGTTTTTACTATATTAGGTTTTATTATCGGATCACTTGTTAATATAATTTATATGTACTTGATTAAAAAAGATAAAGATAAATTATTAGAAATGATATTTAGTTCTTTTCATCCTTTATATGGAGTTATTATAGCTTCAATAATAAGTATCAATACAAATATTTTCTTGTTTTTAATAATTACTTTTATAATATTATTTTTAACTAAATTTATTAAAGAAGCAAAGTTTAATATAATGGCTTTTACTTCTTTATTAATAATATTAATATTTAATTTAACCGGAACATTTACTTTTTTAAATATTTATGAATCAACTACAGTATTAAATTTAAATACTTTAGATTATTTATTAGGTATGGGTAGTGGGGGAGTTAATACTAGTTTTGTTTTATTTTTATTAATTAGTTTTATTATGTTATCTAAAGAAGATTTTTATAAAAAATCAATTGCTTTATTTTCTATTTTAGTATTTAGTGTAATGATGATTATATATTGTGCTTATACTAATCAAATAGGCATAGTTTTAGAAAATATATTTGCGAATGGAATATTATTTAGTTATATATATGTTGCACCAGAAACTTTATCTAGTTCCTATACAAAAAAAGGTCAAATTATCTTTGGATTCTTAGTTGGATTTTTAACTTTTCTATTGTTTTTAATAGAACCTAGTTTAGCAGCTTTAGGAGCTATTTTAATAGTTAGTTTACTACACAAAGTAATTGATCATATTTGTTTACAAAAAGCCTGAAAAGGCTTTTATTTTGGGTTAAATAGTGTTTTTAGACTAAAAAGTGTATAAAAATAAAGGAAATTTGGGTATATAGGGTAATATATAATAATCAGAGGGTGGTTTATATCATGATTCCAAGTGAAGATATAGATAAAATAAGAAGTAACTCTAATATTGTAGATATAATTTCTTCTTATATTAATTTAGAACCAAAAGGTAAAAACTTTTTTGGTATTTGTCCATTTCATGATGATCATAATCCATCAATGAGTGTTTCACCAGAAAAACAAATTTATACTTGTTTTGTCTGTGGGGCATCAGGTAATGTCTTTACTTTTGTTCAAAATTATGAGAATATATCTTTTCCTGATGCAGTAAGTGCAGTAGCAAAAAAAATTGGTTATAGTTTAAATTATAAAACTAATATAAATAAACCGTTTAAAGAATTATATCAACTAGTTGATATAGCGACTAAATATTATATAAATAATTTAAATAGTGCTTATGGAAAGGATGCTAAAAATTATCTTTTAAAAAGAAATCTTAGTGAAGAAATTATTAAAGAGTTTAATATTGGAGTTTCACTTAATAATAATTTAACAAAGTTATTAAGTGAAAAAGGTTATTCTGAAAAACAAATAATTGAAGCTAGCATCGCTAATAAGGGAGATAATCTTTATGATATATTCCAAAGAAGAATAACATTTCCAATAAATAATGAACGAGGAGAAACGGTTGCTTTTAGTGCTAGGGTCTATAATGAAGATAACACTAATAAGTATATTAATAGCCGGGAAAATCCTATTTTTAAAAAAGGGAATATTTTATTTAATTATGACAAAGCTAAAAATGAAGTAAATAAAAGTAAAACCGTAATAGTTGTTGAAGGTCAATTTGATGCTATAAGATTATATTCTATAGGTATTAAAAATGTTGTAGCAACTATGGGGACTGCATTTACTAAGGAACACATAAGTTTATTAAAAAAATTAAATGCTAAAATTATTTTAATGATGGATAATGATGAAGCTGGTGAGAAAACTGCTATATCAAGTGGAGAAGAGTTAATTAAAAATAATTTAGTTGTGGAAATTATTAAATTAAGTGGTGAAAAAGATCCTGATGATTATATAATTAAAAATGGTGCAGATAAGTTTAAAGAATTACTTAAATCTCCAATATCGTTTTTTGAATATAAATTACAATATTTAAAAAGTAATAAAGATTTAAATAAAAGTAAAGATCTTGCTAATTATATAAATAGTGTCATCTCAGAACTTAATAAAAGTGATGATGAAATATTAAAAGAAGTTACTATTAATAAGATTAGTAAAGAATATAATATTGATAAAGAGGTTTTAACTAAAAAACTGATAGTACCTGATAAGAAAATCATTCCTAAGAAAATTAATAAAAAGATAATTCCTAGATTAAATAAATATCAAAAAATCAGTGAAGCTATTTTATATATGATGATGAAAGATAAAAAATATATAAAAATATATGATCGTGATTTAGGGTATATACCTGATAAAGAATACGGTCAAATTGCTAATGATATACTTGCTTATTATAAATTAAATAAAGATTTTAATATAGCTGACTTCATATCATTTGAAATGAAAAGTATCTATTATGAAACAGTTCTACGAATAATTAATAAATATGAAGAAATAGAACCTAATTATGAAGAATTTGATGATTATATAGAAGCAACAAAAAAATGGATTAAAGAAGAACAAATAAATAAATTAAAAAATGAAATAGATGATGAACCAGATATTAATAGAAAACAAGAATTAAATGACCTATTAATTAAGTTGAAAAAAGAAAGCGAGTAAAAATGGCAAAAGCATTAAAAGAAATAAAAACAATAGAAGAAAGAAAAGAAGTATTATTAGAAACAGGTAAAAAAGAAGGATATGTTACATTCGAACAATTAGCAGATACCTTAAAGGGTTTAGAAGTAGATACTGATGCTCTTGATGAACTTTATACATTTTTTATTGATAACGGAATAAGTGTTATCGCTAAAGAAGATACAACTGATAAAGATAAGAAACCTAAAAAAGATGTTGAAGTTAAAATACTAAATGAAGAAGATTTAACTAAAGATATTAATATTAATGATCCTGTTAGAATGTATTTAAAAGAAATAGGGCGAATTTCTTTACTTAGTGGACCAGAGGAACTAGCTTTATCTATTAGAGTTGCTGCTGAAGATGAAGAAGCTAAAAGATTAC
>CAYTQE010000055.1:0-5769 GCA_964439985.1 uncultured Muribaculaceae bacterium
TCAAATTTAGTGAGAAAAATATATATACTTTGCCTTTTATTCATGTAAAATGAAGTATGAATATTTAACTGATATAACGATTCGAAAAAGCTTAAAACAACTTTTTTGTAGAATGAATATAGACTATAATTAGGTAAAATTCAAGTTCAAATACCAATATTTAGTCTATTTTTTAGCATATTTCTCTTTTATTTACATTACTTTCTACTAAATGTCCAGTGAAAAGAGCAAGAATAATATTATTACCTACTACCTTTTATTATTAATTCATTTATGTGTTTAATGTTTTTTGTTTCTAAACTATCTAAATAAAGCATTATATCTTCGATATCTACTTTAGTATATAAATTAGTTATTAAGCTTTGATATAGCTCTTTTCCTTTAGGTGTACTATTTAAAGTATCGGCAGGAAATGCTTTTAATTTTTTATTAATTAAAGTTTTATTTTTACTATCAAATTGAGAATAAGTTGGATCTATTAGGATTAAATCTTCTCCTAAATCTACTATTAGAAAATAATGTTCATAATTAGATCCTAAATTTAAACTATTTATTTTGTGAGCTATTATTCTTTGAGATTTTAAAATTTGTTTAATATTAGTAGTATGTACAAAGCACATACCTTCTACATCTTGAGGTACTAATTTTAAATAGTCTTTAATAACTTTAGAAATAATAGGTTCTAGATTATCTTTAGGACTAATATTTAATATTTTACGATAAAAATCATCCATATTATTTTTGACATACTTTACAGTAATATGTACTCCTTCCACCAATTTTAATTTTCTCAATTTTATTATTACAAATATTACATAATTCTTTATCTTTCATATGAACTTTTAAATGAGTTTGATAATTACCAGTTACACCTAAAGAAGAAGTATAACTTTTAATTGTAGTTCCACCTTCTTTAATTGCTAAAGATAATATTTTAATTGATGAATCTACTAATCTATTAGATTCTTCTTGAGTAATATCTTTTCCTAATCTTAAAGGATTTATTTTAGAATCATATAAAACTTCATTAACATATATATTTCCTAGTCCATTTATAATAGTTTGATCTAGTAATATACTTTTAATAGGAATATTTTTTTTATTTATTTTATTATAAAATGTCTCTTTATCAATATCAAAAGGCTCTTTAGCTAGTTTAGTTATGCTTGTAACTTTGTTTAAATCATCTTTTTTTATTAACTGCATTCTTCCGAATTTACGAGTATCATGATAACGAAGTGATATCTCATCATTAAAATTTAAAGCAATATGTTCATGTTTTAGATATGGATCAGAGATACTTTTTATAAAGTATTTTCCTTCCATTCTTAAATGACTAATTAAAATATATTCTTCAAAATCAAATAATAAGTATTTTCCAAATGTATTTACATCTATTAATCTTTTATTAATAAGTAGATTTATATCTAAACTATTAGGATTAATTAATTTAGGATAAATTATTTTAATATCAACTATGTTTTTATTTGCTAATTTTTTTAGAACTTTAGCAACTGTTCTTACTTCTGGTAATTCGGGCATATTAAGCCTCGTACCAATTAGTTCCATAGTCAGTTCCTACTTTTATAGGAACTTTTAATTTAACTATATTTTCCATTATATCTACTACTAATTTTTCTAATTTTTCTTTTTCTTCATTTACTACATCAAATACTAACTCATCATGAACTTGAAGAAGCATTTTACTTTTAAAATTTTCTTTAATAAGAGCATCATCTATTTTAACCATAGCCATTTTAATAATATCAGCACTACTTCCTTGAATAGGAGTATTAAGTGCGATTCGTTCTCCTGATGATCTAATCATATAATTTTTATTATGGATTTCATCAATTATTCTTTTACGTTTAAATAAAGTTCTTACACTGCCATATTCATGAGCTTCTTTTATGATTTCATCCATATATCTTTTTACTCCAGGATATAATTCTAAATATTTATCTATTAATTTTTTAGCTTCATTTGGCGCTAATTTTAAGTTTTCTCCTAAACCAAAACCACTTATACCGTAAACAATACCAAAGATAACTGCTTTTGCTGTACGGCGCTGATTTTTAGTAACAGCTTCTTCTTTAATTCCATATATATCACTTGCTACTTTAGTATGGATATCAGCTCCATTAATAAATGCTTTTATTAAATCATCAGACTCACTAATATGCGCTAGAACTCTAAGTTCTATTTGGGAATAGTCACAAGCTAAAAATAAATCATTATTAGGGATAAAAGCTTTTCTAACTTTTCTACCCATTTCATCTCTAGTTGGAATGTTTTGTAAATTAGGTTCAACACTTGATAATCTACCAGTTCTAGTTAATGTTTGTTTATAGATAGTATGAATTAAACCATCTTCCATAATATAATTATTTAAGCCTTCTAAATAAGTACTATTTAATTTTGTTAAATTACGATATTCTAAAATATATTCTATTACTGGATGACTACCTAATAATTTTTCTAATGTTGCCGCATCAGTTTTATAGTTTTTAGTAGCAGTTTTTCCTTTTGGAGTTAGACCTAAATGATCAAAAAGAACTTCACCTAATTGTTTAGGACTACTAATATTAAACTCTAATCCAGCAAAGTTATAAATTTTATTAGCAATTGATTCTATTTTTATTTTAGCATCAATGCTCATTTCTTTTAAAACTTCTGGATTACATTTTATTCCGTTATTTTCCATTCTAGCTAAAACAGTTACTAGTGGCATTTCAGTTTTTTCAAAAAGATCATACATATCTTCCATTTTCAATTTTTTAATTATATTATCTCTTGTTTCATAAATATACTTAGCTTTTAAAGCTACACTTTGCATTAAAGCATTTTTACTTTTAAGTACTTCATCATAAAACGAAACATTTATATCTTCATTATTCATAACAAACGCTAAATCTTCTTTTGCTGGATAGTTAAGTAAATATAAACCAACCATTAAATCAAATATTGTATTTGTATTAAAATCTTTAAGTAAAATAATATTTTTCTTTAAATCATATGTATATTTAATAGATTCTTTATAAAATTCTAAAACCTCTTTTATTAATTCTGGTTTTACAAAATAAGTATTTTTACCATCATATAAACCCATACCTAAAATATTTCCTTGATGATAATTAGTATGATCTGATTCAATATAATATCCGATCAGATCTTTTTTAGTAAGTTCACTTACATTATTTAATATTTTATATTCACTAGTTATAATAGGTGTTTTTCTAGTTTTATTTTTCATAAGTGAATAAAACTCTAATTCATTATATATTTCATCTAACTCTTTAGTAGGTCCAGTATAAGTCATATTATCTAAAGTCTCAGTCATAGGAACTTCTCTATATATAGTACATATTTCTTTACTAAAGAAAGCACTTTCTTTACCACTAATTAACTTATCTTTTACTGCTCCTTTTATATTATCGATATTAGCATATATATTTTCAAGAGTTCCATGTTCTCTTAAAAGCTTTAATGCAGTTTTTTCACCGATACCTTTTACTCCAGGAACATTATCTGAAGGGTCACCTGCTAAAGCTTTTAAATCTATCATTCTAATTGGATCTATTCCATATTCTTCCCTAAATGATTCTTCATCCATCATTACATGACCTTTTTGTTTTAATAATTTAACATTTGTTTCATTAGTGATTAATTGTAATAAATCTTTGTCAGATGACACAATTGTTGAAATATACTCTGGATCTTTTTCGGTCATTAAAGTGATAGTTCCAATAATATCATCAGCTTCATAGTTTTCAACTTCATAGTATTTAATACCCATTGCTGTTAATATCTCTCTTGCTTTTGGCATTTGTTTTAATAAATCATTAGGAGTTTCAACTCTTCCAGCTTTATAATCTGCATATTTTATATGACGAAAATTTTTACCTATATCAAAAGCAACAGCCATATACTCAGGTTTTTCTTCTTCGACAATTTTATTAATCATTGTTGAAAAACCATATAAAGCATTAGTTACAAATCCTTTACTATTTCGCATAAGAGATCCAGAATATAATGTAGCATAATATGACCTATACATTAAATTGTTACCATCAACTAAAATCTTCGAAACATTAAGTTATTTCCATCTACTAATATTACTTTTTTCATAATAACACCTTCTTCTTATATTATTATAATACATTTTTCCTTATATATAAAATAAAATAGCCAAGCAGCTATTTTAAATTAATCGTCTTTATATGGTAACCATTTTATTTCATTAGATTTATAAGATAATTTTTTTTGATAATTCGATTTTTTATTTTCAATTTCTAGTTCTTTAGGATTCTTTTTACTATGAGCAATAATACTAGCAATACTTTTATTTCTAGATTTATTATCATTCTTAGTTTTTATTAAATTTAAATATTTATATTCTTCTAAATTTTCAACTTCTAAATCATCTATTATAGAAGGATCTTTAAAATAATATTTATAATCTGTTGTCATTAAATTATTTTGATTATCATCTATTTTTAAGCTATGTAACAACTTATTATTTGGATCATATTTATTTAAGTATTTATATATTCCTTCATCCAAATATTTTTCAGGTACATATATAACATTAGAACCTAGTTTTTTATATATTTCTTTTTGAAATTCAGTAGATATAACCTGATACACCTCTGATGTTCCATCTGATTCGATAAAGTAATTGATACTTGATTCTTCTATATAATCGACATTTGAATCAAATATCTTAGCCCAAAAGTCTCGGTCATGCCAATTTAATTCAAGTTGACCTTTTTTTAATATCATTTTTGGAACATCATCATAGCGGTATGATACAACTATTAAATTATTTAAGTAATATAGATCTATATCCCTAGTAAAAGTTTTTAAAAAATAACCAGTTGATTCACTATATTTTTGCATAACATTATGTAATAATTTTTGAACCATTACGGATTCAGTATTAGGATTTTTCACATAAACAAAATCTTCTTCAATTAAATCTCTTTTTTTAATTTGATTTAAATATGTAGTTAGATTTCTCATCGGAGAATATATTGAATATCTTTTTTCTAATGCTTCTTCTAATTTTTTATAATTAACATTATGTAATAAATTAGGATCAAAACCTTGTATATTACAAAGTTCTATTATCTCTTTATATTTTTTTAAAGCTAAATAGTTTTGATTGTTTTTCATTAAGATGTCTAATTCTTCTATTAAAATAGCAATTCTTTTTATAAAGTCAACAATACCAGTTTCCGAATCTTTTAATTCTAGAAAAAATCTGCGATTATTAGAATTAAATAAGGTATTTTTTATTAATTTCTTATAAAACTTCTCCCAAACTATAATATTGTTTTTCTCTTTAAGACAAAAGTTTTTAGCGTATGTATAAATAAAAGATATATATGTTTCTTCAGAAAAGTCACTGTTTATCAGGTCTTTTTCTAATGAATATAAATCTTTAACTAAATTGTATGCATCACCTATAGAAATATATCGATAATTATGATCACTATAATTGTCTAATAAATTTAAAAGAAAGTTTTTAAATTTATTTGATAGCTGAGAACCAATAATTATTTTTTCAATAACTTTATCCATAGTCTCCTCCATAAGTATTTTACCATAAAAAAAAGTTAATTAAAACTTTATTAACCCTTTTTCAATTTCTTCAAGTGCCCTACCTAATGTTTTTTTACTTTGATATTCAGCTTCAGGCATTTGAGAATGATTTGTTTCTTGCATTTGTTTACTTCTAGTTGAAACAATATGGATTAATATATATTT
>CAYTQE010000056.1:0-2999 GCA_964439985.1 uncultured Muribaculaceae bacterium
ATGCGGTTGGAAATGTTTTAGGTAAGTATCATCCTCATGGTGATACTTCTGTTTACGATGCTCTAGTTAGAATGAGTCAAAACTGGAAACAAAATCATATTTTAGTTGAAGTAGATGGAAATAATGGTTCAATTGATGGTGATCCAGCAGCAGCATATCGTTATACAGAAACCAGACTTGCTAAAATAAGTGAAGAGTTATTAAAAGATATTGATAAAGATACAGTTATGATGTCACCAAACTATTCTGATACATTATTAGAACCAACTGTTCTTCCCGCTAAATTTCCTAATTTATTAGTTAATGGAGCCAGTGGGATTAGTGCTGGTTATGCTACAAATATTCCTCCTCATAATTTAGGTGAAGTAATTGATGCAGTAATAAAAAGAATCGATAGTCCTAATTGTCATTTGGATACTATTTTAAATATAGTAAAAGGACCTGATTTTCCAACTGGAGGAATAATTCAAGGAACTGATGGAATAATTGATGCTTTTACTAAAGGCCGTGGGAAAGTAATAATTAGAGCCCGCTATGAATTTACTAAATCAAAGGGAAAAAATCAAATTATAATTACTGAGATACCCTTTGAAGTTAATAAGGCTCAATTAGTAAAAAAGATAGATGATATTAGGCTTGATAAAAAATTAGATGGTATATCTGAAGTAAGAGATGAATCTGATAAAGATTCTAACTTAAGAATAGCTGTTGATTTAAAATCTGGTGCTGATAAAGAACTAGTAATCAATTATTTACTAAAAAACACTGATTTACAAACTAGTTATAATTATAATATGGTTACGATTATGAATCGAAGACCAAGATTACTAGGAATTATTCCTATTCTAGATGCTTATATTAATCATCAGAAAGAAGTTATAAATAAAAGAACTGAATTTGATTTAGCGTTTGCTAAAAAAGAAATGCATATTACGGAAGGATTAGTAAAAGCAATTAGTATTTTAGATGAAGTTATAGCGTTAATTAGAGCTAGTAAAAATAAATCTGATGCTATTAATAATTTAATGAAAAAATATGAATTTACTGAAGAACAAGCAACAGCTATAGTAATGCTTCAATTATATCGATTAACTAATACAGATATCAGTGTTTTAGAAGAAAAACTTGCTAATTTAAGAAGAATAATTACTGAATTAGAATCTATTTTAGCTTCAGAAGATAAATTACATAGTGTTATAAAATCTGAATTAAGAAGTATTAAAAAAGAATATGGAACTCCTCGTAAAACAGAAATAAGTGAAACATTCCATGAAATAGTAATAGATGAAACTGATTTAATTCCAAAAGAGGATGTTATTTTAGTTCTTACTAATGATGGATATTTAAAAAGAGTTAGTAAAAAATCATATGCTGCAAGTGATGAAGAAACTGCATTAAAACCAGGTGATTATGTTATTAGTTATATGCAAACTAATACTTTAAATAAACTAGCAATATTTACATCTCTTGGTAATTACTTATATGTACCAATTCATGAAATACCAGTTTGTCGCTGGAAAGATTTAGGTCAACATGTAAGTAATATTGTTACAATGAATCCAGAAGATAAAGTAGTAGCAGCTTATGTTGTTAATGAATTAATAGATAATCCTGATGTTACAATTTTTACTAAAAATGGGATTGTTAAAAGAACAATATTAAATGATTTTATTGTTAGTAGATATTCTAAATTTTACACAGCAATAAAATTAAAAGCTAAAGATGAAGTAGTTAGTGTTGTTATTACTAAGCCTAATACATTAATCATTACTGAGTCTGGTTATTATTTAAATTATAGTTCTGATGAAATATCGGTAATTAGCCCTAAAGCAGCAGGTGTAATTGGTATTAATTTAAAAGAAGATAAAGTAGTAGCAGGAATAAGTTATAAAGAAGATGATGAATATTTAAATATCTTTACTAATCAAAGTACTGGTAAGAGAATAAAGTTAAGCGAGCTTAATACTTTGACAAGAGCTAAAAGAGGTTCAATGCTTCTTAAAAAAGTAAAATCAACTAAATATTTAATTAGTAATGCTGCATTAACTGATTCAAAAGATTTAATTGGAATAAAAAATAATGAAGATATAAAATATCTTAAAAATAGTGAAATTCCAATTATGGATATAGTAAGTAATGGTTCAGTTTTAACTAAAACTAAAGAAAATATTTTCTTTGTAAAAAAAGAATTATATATCTTAAAAGAAGAACCGGCTATTAAAGAACCTGAATTAAAAGAAGTAAAAGAATTTACGATTGATGACTTTATTGAAGATTTTAAACTATAACATAAAAAACCACTTATAAGAATAAAATATTATAGGTGGTTTTTATGTCTAAGAAAGAAGAATTTAAAAATTTTGTAGCAAGTCGACCAGAACTTGTAAACTATGTAAAAAACAAAGAACATACTTGGCAGGATTTCTATGAAATCTATGATATGTATGGCGAAAATGATGATGTATGGGATAAATATAATAATGATAATGAAGATAGAAGAGATCCAATTACTGAATTAACTGGTTTAGTAAAAGGTATAAATATTGATAATGTTCAAAAATATATTAATAATGCTCAAAAAGCTATTAATGTAATTCAAGAATTAACTACAAAAAATCCAATTACTAAAGCATCAGTTTCTCCTCCTAAGACTCCAAGACCAATTACCAAGTTTTTTGGAGATTAATATGGATTATGAATTACAATTTAAAATTTATAAAGATAAAAAACTTGTTAATTATTTGAAAGAAAATTCAGAGTGGTATAAATATCTAAATAGGTCAAATGATAACTATAAATTATTTTTAAATAATTTTAAAAGATATAATCGATTAAATCAAACTAATAAGTTTAATAGTGTAGTTGATACTATAGATACTGTTAATTCAATATTTAAAATTATTAATTAAATTGACTTTCTATAATTAAGGATTTATACTTAGTTTAGAAAGTAGGTATTAAAGTGAAGAAAAAAGGATTGACAAACTAAAGAACTAATG
>CAYTQE010000056.1:3009-5707 GCA_964439985.1 uncultured Muribaculaceae bacterium
AAAAAAGGTTTTACATTAGTAGAATTACTAGCAGTAATTGTTGTTTTAGCAATTATTATGATAATCGCAATACCATCAATTTTAGGAACAATGAGTGATGCTCAAAGAGGTACATTTAAAATTTATGCAGAAAAAGTATTAAATAAAGCTCAAGAAAAATATCAATCTGATATTATGCTAAATAGTACTGCCCACGAAGTTGATGAAGGTGTTTATTGTTATGACTTAGAAGAAGGTTTAAACATGACATCAACAGGTAATTATCGAGGTTATGTGTTAGTATATTTAGACGAGCATTTAAATCCAGAGTTTAGTCTGTTTTTATCAGATAATAATTTTGGAGTATATGAGGCATCATACGAAAGTATTCAAGACACTGAATCTTATGGTGACCCAACTGAGTTTGAAGGATGTTCAGTCCCTAATTAAATATCAATTATTGACAATAAACTTTTCAAGATTTATAATTGATATAGAGAGTAGGTATTATAGTGAACAAAAAAGGTTTTACATTAGTAGAATTACTAGCAGTAATTGTTGTTTTAGCAATAATAATGATAATTGCAATTCCATCAATTCTAGGAACAATGAGAGATGCTCAAAAAGGTACATTTAAAATTTATGCAGAAAAAGTATTAAATAAGGCTCAAGAAAGATATCAATCAGATATAATGTTAAATAATGAAGATTATAAACTTGATAATAGATATTATTGTTATGAATTAGAAGATGGTTTAGGGATGACGTCAACTGGTAATTACCGAGGTTATGTTTATGTAGATTTAGCCGATCATTTAAAACCAGTTTTTCGTATAATGTTATCGGATAATAATTATAGTGTTGCTAATTTTACATATGAACAATTACAAAATACAGATGATTATGAGAAACCATATGAATTTGAAAATCCTTGTGAGTTAGCAAGTTAATTTGAGATATTAAAGTGAATTTTTAAAAAGAATATAACTATTTACAGTTATAAATTATTATTCACTTGTTTTATTGACAAGAAATTTTTCTAGATATATAATCATTATAGAGAGTAGGTATTATAGTGAACAAAAAAGGTTTTACATTAGTTGAGCTTCTTGCTGTAATTGTAGTTTTAGCAATTATTATGATAATCGCGATACCATCAATATTAGGTACTATGAGTGATGCTCAAAGAGGTACATTTAAAGTTTATGCAGAAAAAGTATTAAATAAGGCTCAAGAAAGATATCAATCAGATATATTATTTGGCGAACCTAAAAATAAGAAAACTTATGGTTATTGCTATGAATTAGAATCAGGACTAGAAATGACATCAACAGGTAATTATAAAGGTTATGTTATAGTTGTTCAAGATTCACATTTAGTTCCAACATTTTATGTAACTTTATCAGACAATAATTTCAGTGTACAAGATTATTTATATGCTGAATTAGCAGATACTGAATATGATCCCCCAGTATCAGGAACTTTACCATGTCCAAATACATTTACAGTACCAGGAGTATAAAATCAAGTTTTCTTGATTTTTTTTTTGATTCTGTTATACTTTGGAAGGTGAAGTAAAATGCTTATAATTGGTTCTCATGTTAATTTTGGTCAAAGCCAACTTCTTGGTGCAGTAAAACAATGTATTTTATATGGCTCTAATACTTTTATGTTTTATACAGGTGCTCCTCAAAATACAATTAGAAAGCCAATTGATGATAACTTAACGATAGAGGCTATGCTTTTAATGAAAGAAAACAATATTTTATTTGATAAAGTAATATGTCATGCTCCATATATAATTAATTTAGCAAATAAAATTGATCCAGATAAATATGAATTTAGTAAAAAGTTTTTAAGAACAGAAATAGATAGATGTGCTCAATTAGGTGTTCAGTATTTAGTTATTCATCCTGGTTCTGCAGTTAAACATGAAAAAAATGTTGCTATTGCCAACATTATTAATGGTTTAAATAGCGTTATCACAAAAGATGATACTGTAACAATTCTTCTTGAAACTATGGCTGGTAAAGGTACCGAAGTTGGTATAAATATTGATGAGTTAAAAAACATTATCGATAATATTACATATCAAGAAAAGATCGGTGTATGTCTTGATACTTGCCATTTAAATGATTCAGGAATAGATATTTCTAAGTTTGATGATTATTTAGATTTATTTGAACAAAAAATCGGCTTAGATAAAATAAAATGTATTCATATAAATGATAGTAAAAATGAAATAGGTATGCATAAGGATCGACATGCTAATATAGGGTATGGAACGATCGGATTTAATAATCTTCTTAATGTTATATATAACCCTAGATTAAAAGAAATTCCTAAAATTTTAGAATCTCCTTATGTTGATGATTTACCTCCTTATAAACATGAAATAGTTATGATTAAAAACAAAAAATTTAATCCTAATTTAATTGAAGAAATAAAAAAAGATATTCAGTTATAAGTAATTTGAATATTTTTTTATTAATGAATCTATTTTATTAAAACTATCTTCTGAAAATTTATGACGATAATTATTAAAATTAAATCCATTGGGATTATTAAAAATTTGTTTATAATTATTTTTAATAAAATCATAAGTAAAATTTAATTCTTCTTTGGTTAAATTTATATTATTTTTTATAGCAAAATTATTAACATCATTTGTAGTTAAATTGTTTATATATCCTTCTATTATATAATTCATCTTTATCAC
>CAYTQE010000057.1:0-5524 GCA_964439985.1 uncultured Muribaculaceae bacterium
TAAATGATACATAATTATTGGGATTTTCTCCCTCATAACGATAATCAGTTGCTGGTTCATTATAGACTCCATTTGCTGTTCCTAAACTCATTATATAGGTAGCTAAATTAACAGCTTCTGGTGTATCTTTATTAGTTAAATTAATTATTTGATTAATATTATTTACTGAGCTAATTGTTAAGCCTCCTATTTTTTGATTCCAGGTAGCCCCTTCAAAGTTACTTTCATATATTCCTGCTGGATTACTCGGTAAATTAACTGTTAAATTAACTGGCATTGCAGTTGGTGATACTGTTACAACTATTTTAGAATTAAATATTTTATTAGCCCCTTGCTCAGTTGTTGTTGGCTCATCTAACCAAAGCCTTAGGTCATAGGTCACAGAATCAAGAGGATTGATTAAAATTTTACTTTGTAATGTATAACTTGTTGCTCCTCCTATTGTTGCAGTTCCAAGGGGATAATTTGTTAATACATTTGAATTATCTATAGTATTTCCAGTTGGATTTAAAGATGCTCTTACATACTGAGCGTTTAAAGTAGAAGTTGATAATACTTCTAAATTAATATCAGTTTCAATAAAAATATTACATTCATTAGTTATTTTAAATGTATATGGAGTTTTATTCATCCCTTCTGAATTTGGTATTGGAAACTCATCGCTCAAATCTATTGCATTATTTACATCTGTTATAGTAGTTGATAAACAATCTAGAGTATCAACTTTGTTAATTCCTTCTTGAGTGCTTGAAATGCGCCAATAGGCATAAGAAAAACTTATTACTATAACTAATAGTACTATTGGGGTTAAAATAATCAATAATTTTTTAGATTTGCTATCTATATTCTTCATATGTTAATTGTACTAAAAAAAAAGATCTATTTCAACCTTTTCTTCATTTTAAGTAAATAACTTAATTTAATAATTATTGGTATTAAGATAATAAAGTAAATATAGATAATGTGATATTTAAATACTAAGTTAAATATCATTAGGATTAATCCCAGTATTATATATAAATAGAATATTGAATTTTCGGGATATTTATATATTATAAATGATCCTAGTAGATATAAAACACATATTATTATTAAAATATATTTAATTATTACTAATGCGTTTTCATTTTTAGAGTTTCTTTTTAAGATCGATTCTTCTAATTCTATTATTTTATCTAATGCTTCTATATTACTTTTATTTAAGTAGATATCTATTCCTACTTGTTCTTTTGGTAGAGTTAATCTAATATTAATATCACTTTTTAATTTAGGGAATGTTGCGACAAAACCAACTTTGTCTTCATTTGATGTTACTAGTTCTTGAAGACTACCATTTGATGGACCATGTACCCAGTAATTATATTCTGGACTAGTTGTACCATAAGGAATTACTAATCTTATTAATGTATTATCAGATTTTAGATCTATGTTTTTAAAAGTATAGTTAAGTTCTAGTACATCTTCATGGACTACTACTACATTACTTACTACATAATCTAAATAAAAAGCTATTTTATCTTCTTGACCTTCATAATGAATGTTAATTGTTGATCCTAGTTTATTTTTAACATTTGTATAAAAGTTTGTTGATTTAGTTTTTGGATCTAATTCTTTAATTTCATTTTCTATTTCTTTAGTAAACTGATCAAAGTCGATATCTTTTGGAGCAGGAAGCACTGCTACTTTTATATTTTCAATACTATAACCATTATAAATTGCTGCATTATAGTTTTTTTTATCCCAAATTTCTTCTAACATTTTATAGTTTATTGTTCTTGAAAAGTCTTCTTGTTTACCATCAAAAATAATTAGTTCTTTTATTCTTAATCCACCTGCTATTTCTATCTCGGCATCTATTAAATGACTAATGATTGTTGATTCAGCATTTACTGTTATTGGAATTAATAATATAATTAATAATAATATTTTTTTCACTTTTATCACCTATAAATAATAATAACACTTACTAGTTTTTAAGTAAAGATTATAGTTTACAAATAAGTCTTTCTTATTATATAATTCATTAAGGAGAAGTAAATGGAAATAAAAATTAATGGTATTTATAAACATTTTAAAGGCGATTTATATTTGGTAGAAGATATTTGTTATCATAGTGAAACTCTTGAAAAGTTAGTTTTGTATAGAGCTTTATATGAAGACGCAATACTATATGCAAGACCATATGATATGTTTTTAGAAGAAGTTAATAAAAATAACCAGAAATATCGTTTTGAATTACAGGATATTAAAAGTAAAAGATAAGTTTTAACAACTTATCTTTTATATAATGAACTCCAAATTAAATATATTCCGGGAACTATTAATAAAGTTTCTATATGAGTTGCGATTTGTAATAAATAATAAAAAATATTATAACCTAAAGTAAAAAGATTTAAATACATAATAAAAAACATTAATGAGTAGCTGATTAAATTAATACCTATTAATATTTTTATTATTTTATACATACTAAATGTATGTTTTAAATTTTATTTTATGTTACAACAATGTTTATATTTTTTACCACTACCACAAGGGCATGGTTCATTTCTCCCTATTTTTGTAGAAGTTATTATTTTTTTTGACATTTTATGACCTTTTAATTTCCAACTCGGATAATCATATTTTAAATTAATAATTAGAGCGATTACTTCTTCAATAACTTCATCTGGATCATCTAAATGTTTATCTAGATTATGCCTTAAAGTATTAAGAGCTCGTTTTTCATCAGTTTGAGATGAATATAAGTAATCATCAATAATAGCGGTTTTAAAGTCTTCAAAATCTAATTTCTCAAAATACCAATTATCTAATAAATATTTTTTTAATTTTTGATAACTTTTAAAGTCTTTTAAATAATTCTTATTCTTAAGTTTAATTAATTCAGTATCAGAAAACTTATAAAATTCTTTTTCTTTATATCCTTCAGTTATAATAGATTTAAGTTCTTCTATAGTTATTATTCCAATATATTGTTCATTATTAAATTCAATAATATTTAGCGTTTCTAACATGGATTTCATATATATGATAACTATAAAATCATCATATTCAACATCATTATACTGTTCTTGATATAATTCATATAGATTATCTATTGATAACGCTCCGTAAGCTTCTAAATAACCATGCACACGATCAAAAACTTTATTTGTTAAATTTCTTTCTTTTACAATTTCTTTTTTATTTATATTCTTTTTCAGATAATTAGATATGACCAAGGGAATATGAATTTTAAGAATTCTTTTTTCTTTATTATAATTTATAAATCCAATAGCATATTCTTGAATAATATTTAGAGTATTAATGGATAGTTCAAAATTTTCTCTTTTAAGTTCTATTTCTAAATATGAATTGTTATTAAGAATATAATTTATACCTTCTATACAATTTTTATTTAGAAAATTTAGAAGATTTTTATAAGAATTATTAATTTCTTCTATATATAGATTAATTACTTCTTCTTTTTTTAATTTTTTGGGTTTTTCTGCAAATATATATCGTGCTAACATAGAACGATTTTTGATTTCATTAATTGATAGGTCATTTAAATAATCTTTTAAATCTTTTTCTTTTGATACTTTATCATTAAAATTTTCAGCAAAATATTCAAACATTTTAAATATAATTTCTTCAGATATCATAAAAACTCCTCTTTCTTATATAAGATACATTATTAAAGTTTATTTTTCAACTAAAATCTATATTTTAAAAATACATTATTTTTTTAGTAATGTATCTAGTGTTCTAATCATCTCCAGTATAACTATATTCATTTTTATACCAAGCTACTAGTGCTCACAAGAAAAATCAATAAATAATATCATAGTTCTGCTAAACAAAATATAGCATATAATGCCACTGATTTAATTCCATTTATAAAACCAAAGTTGGTCGTGTTTTTACTAAATAATGATTTTTTAAGTTATTATTTAATAAACAAACCACTTATATAGATTACTGTCATTTATATAATAGTCTTAATTTTATTCCCTATTTTTAGATTATATTTCCATAAAAATACATTACTTTTTTAGTAATGTATCCATTGTTCTAAGCATTTGAGCGGTATAACCATATTCATTATCATACCAAGCTACTAGTTTTAACATTTTAGGGTTAGTTTCTAGTACTTTTGTTGATTGACCATCAACTAGTGCTCCACATGATGAGGCAATAACATCACTAGATACTACTGGGTCTAAGGTTATTTTTAATATTTGATTTGAGTTAAGGGAAATAAGTGAGTTTATTTCATCTTTTGTAACTTCTTTTTTTAAATTAAGAGTTAAATCAATACATGAACCATTAATAACTGGTACTCTAAATGATACTCCATCTAATTTACCTTTTACTTCAGGAATAACTTCTCCAATTGATTTAGCAGCTCCAGTAGAAGCTGGTATTATGTTAGCAGCAGCTGCTCTACCTCTTCTTGAATGTATTCCTTTACTATGGGTTCCATCCATTGTTACTTGATCATTTGTATAAGCGTGGATTGTAGTCATAAATCCTGATTCAATTCCAATATGATCATTTATTATTTTTATAACAGGTGCTAGGCAATTAGTTGTACAAGATGATGCACTTATTATCTTTTCATCACCTTTTAGTGTTTCATGATTTACTCCATAAACTATGGTTTTTATATTACCTTTACCAGGAGCTGATATTAATACATGTTTTGCTCCTGCTTCAATATGTTCATAAGCTTTTTCTTCTTTAGTGTATGCTCCAGTACATTCTAAAACACAATCTATTTCTAATTCTTTCCATGGTAAGTCTTTTGCTTCACTTATTATATAAGTCTTTATAAGCTCATCATCAACTATTATTCCCTCATCACAGTAAGATACACCATCTTCATTGAATCGACCGTGCACAGTGTCATATTTAAGTAAATAAGCTAAGTCTTCAGGATTGCTTCTTGAGTTTATTGCGACTACTTGATAATCAGATGAACCAAATAGTTCTCTAAAAGCTATTCTTCCTATTCTACCAAAACCATTAATTGCGATTTTTTTCATTTTTACCTTCCTTCAAAATAAGAGCCACCAATAAATTCTCTTAAGACATTATCATTTGCTACATATTCACTAGGTATGGGAAAAAACATTTGTAGAAAGTCAATCATTCTTCTTGCTTCATTGTAGTATTTAGATTCAGGAGGAATACTGTATAAAAGTGGTTCTCCATATACTTTTAGAACTCCTACTTCATATATAAATGCAGTGTTTAGTATTAAATCTGCTTCATTAGTAAAGGGAAATACATATTTGACTTCTCCTTCACGAACATTATCCCAAATTTCTAAAGTTTTCTCTGGTGAATAACCTCTTGACCAAGCATCTCTTATCATTCTTCTTAATAATCTTACATCAATTGTTGATACATGATTATGTCTATCTATTCCTAGTGGTGTAAAAGGACTTATATAAATCTTTAATTTCTTATCTCGAGCTATATCTTTTGTTAGTTCTTCATTTAAACAATGTAATCCTTCTATAAGTATTATGTCATTTTC
>CAYTQE010000058.1:0-5409 GCA_964439985.1 uncultured Muribaculaceae bacterium
AAATTCAAAAAGTTTATAAATCTCAAGGTGTAGATATTGCTGATAAACACATTGAAGTAATCGCTAGTAGATTAATAAACAAAATAAAAATAGTTGAACCAGGTGATACTGACTTTGTCGATGGATTAACTGTTTCTATTAGAAGATTTACTGAAGTAAATAAAGATGTTATTTTAAAGGGTAAAGTACCATCAATAGGTAGACCAATAATTTTAGGTATTACTAAATCATCACTTGAAACTGATTCATTCTTATCTGCAGCATCATTCCAAGAAACAACTAGAGTATTAACAGATGCAGCAATTAGAGGAAAAGTAGATTACTTAAAAGGCTTAAAAGAAAATGTTATTATTGGTAAACTTATCCCTGCTGGAACAGGTGCTAAACAATATTCTGATATTGAAATAATGTTAGAAAAAGAATATATGGATGATGAACCTAGTGAAGTTTTAGAACAACAATTTCTAGATGAAGAAGAAAATCCTAATACACCTGAAGTAATAACTGAAGAAACTAAAGTAGAAGATAAAACTGAAACAAAAAAAGAAACTATCAAAGAAGATTAGTTTCTTTTTTTATTGAAAAATTTAAAAATATATACTAAACTATTAATTAGTGATTTATATGAAGAAATATCAAAAAACAATTTACATAATATCTGCTGTTATTTTATTAATAACAATTATTTTGCTTATCATAATTCATTCTTTTAATAGTACACCTGAATCTGGTGAAATAAAAACAACTACAACTACTAAAAAAGTACAGTATGGTGATTAAAATTTTAAAAACACTTTAAAGTGTTTTTTAAAATTCTGTTTTATAGTATAATTAAATTACATGATGGAGGTTGTAGTATGGATACTTTAAAAAGATTTTTTGAAAAACTTGATTTTGATGGTGAAGATCACTTTAATGATGTCAAAGTAAAAAAATGTGTTGTTAATAAAGATAAAGAAACCTGGGATCTTTATTTAAAGAGTCCGAGTATATTACCTTTAGAACCAGTATTAAATTTAATAAAAAGAGGTAAAAAAGGATTAGAAGATGTTACTGAGATTAACATTATTTTTTCGTATAATAATATAGATGCTGAAGATTTACTAGAATATATAAAATATTATATAAATCAGTTAGTAAAAAAATCACCTTCTTTAATAAGTTTAAAAGATAATGAAATAATTATTGATGGAGATAATATTATATTTGAAGTAGTTAGTAAAGTAGAAGCTGATAAACTAAAAGATCATAGTAAAAAAATTATTAAATGGTTAGATTCTTTAAGTTTAACTGGTTTTCATATTGAAGCTAAAATCAATGATGAAAAAAGGAATCTAATTAAAGAAGAAATAGAAAATACTAAAGAAGTTATTATTGTTAAGTCTAAACCTGAATATAAAGTTATTATGGGGAATCCGATCAAATCTAAAACTTCGACAATTACAGAAATATTAGGTGAAGAAAATAACTTAACAATCGAAGCATATATTTTTGGAATAGATGAGTTTGTTTCTACTAAAAGTAATTTTAGGATTTTAACTTTAAAAATCAGTGATAAAACTGATAGTTTACTTGCTAAAATATTTAGTAAAGATGAAGAAGAATTTAATAATTATAAAAAAGGACTTAAAGTAGGATCTTGGTATAAATTTAGAGGTTATACTAAAAATGATACTTACGCTAAAGATTTAGTTTTAAATATTAGAGATATAGAAGAAATACCTAGTAAAGATATAAAAATAAAAGATGATGCTGTAGTAAAAAGAATAGAGCTCCATGCTCATACTAATATGAGTCAAATGGATGGAGTTATTAATCCTAGTGCTTTAGTAAACCAAGCTATTTCTTGGGGGCATAAAGCTATTGCTATAACTGATAAAAATGGTGCTCAGGGCTTTCCAGAAGTTTTTAATTTGGTGAAAAAACATAATAAAGATATTGAAAATGAAGCAGATAAATTTAAATTAATATATGGAACAGAACTTACTTTAATAGATGATAGTATAAATATAATAAGAAAACCAGTAGATAAAGATATGTATGAAGCAGTATACTGTGTGTTTGATGTTGAAACAACAGGATTTAATGCTGGTGGTGGAGATTCTATTATTGAAATTGGTGCGGCGTTATTACAAAATGGAGAAATAATTGGAACCTTTAATGAACTAATTAATCCAGGAAGATCATTACCTCCTAAAATAACAGAAATAACAAGTATAACTGATGCGATGCTTAAAGATAAGGATACTGAAGAAAATGCGGTTATTAGATTTAAAGAATTTATTAAAGATTATATCCTAGTCGCGCACAATGCTAAATTTGATATGTCATTCTTAGAAATGGCTTATCAAAAATATAATTTAGGAGAAGTAACTAATCCAGTTATTGATACTTTAGAATTATCAAGAGCTTTAGATCCAGATCAATTTCGTCATAGTTTAAGTGCACTGGTTAAAAGATATGAAGTAGAGTTTGATGAAAGTGGTCATCATAGAGCTGATTATGATGCCGATGCTACTGCTAAAGTATTTAGTAAAATGATTAAAAAAATAGAAAGATATAATATTACAAATGTTAAAGATTTTAATAATTTAGTTCCTAAAGATGAAATTCATAAATTTGGTCGTTCTTTTCATGTAAATATTTTAGTTAAAAATAAAGTGGGTTTAAAAAACTTATTTAAATTAATTAGTTATGCTAATACTAAATATTTATATAAAACACCAAGAATCCTTCGTAGTGAAATAGAAAAACACCGAGATGGATTACTAATTGGTAGTGGATGCTATGAAAGTGAAGTTTTTATTGAAGCCAGAAGTAAAACTGAAGAAGAACTTGCTAATATAATCAACTTCTATGATTATGTAGAAGTGCAGCCACTAGAAGTTTATGATCATTTAATACAACAAAATAACTTTGCTAGTATGTTAGAACTAGAAAATAATATTAAAAAAGTTATTAACACTACGATAGATACTGGAAAAATAATAGTAGCAACAGGTGATGTTCATCATTTAACTAAAGAAGATAAAATATATAGAGAAGTTATAATAAACCAAAAAGTACCAGGTGGGGGAAGACATGCTTTATCAAGAAATAATATAACTAGTATTCCATCAACTCACTTTAGAACTACTAATGAAATGTTATCTGATTTTTCATATTTAGGTAAAGATTTAGCTAATTTATTAGTGGTAGAAAATCCTAATAAAATAGCTGATAAGGTTGAACATGTTGATGTGATTATTGATACTAAAGGAGTACCATTTTCACCTAAAATAAAAGATTCAGCTGAAGAAGTAAAAAGATTAGTTTATGATCAAGCTCATGAAATATATGGAGATAAACTAAATCCGCTTATTGAAGAAAGAATAGAGCAAGAACTAGCGGGTATTATAAATGGTGGTTATGATGTTATTTACTTAATAAGTCAAAAACTAGTTAAAAAAAGTAATGAAGATGGCTACCTAGTTGGTTCACGTGGTTCAGTAGGTTCATCATTTGTAGCAACTATGATGGGAATATCAGAAGTAAATCCACTACCAGCTCATTATGTTTGTCCTAAATGTAAATATACTACTTTTGAAAATGAAAATGGTGAATCCTTAGGATTAACTTATTCAAGTGGATATGATTTACCAGAAAAAAAGTGTCCTAAGTGTAATGAGGCAATGATTACTGATGGTCATGATATGCCGTTTGCTACATTCTTAGGATTTAATGCTGATAAAGTACCAGATATAGATCTTAACTTCTCAGGAGAATATCAGTGGAAAGCTCACGAATATACTAAAGAACTTTTTGGTATAGATAATGTATATAGAGCTGGAACTATTGGAACAGTAGCTGATAAAACAGCTTATGGTTTTGTTAAAGGATACTGTGAAGATAAAGGACTAATTAAAAGAAGTATCGAAATAGAAAGAATTGCTAAAGGATGTATTGGAGTTAAAAGAACAACAGGGCAGCATCCGGGAGGCATTATAGTAATACCTGATTATATGGATGTATATGATTTTACTCCATATCAGTATCCAGCTGATGATGTTAATTCATTATGGAGAACAACTCATTTTGATTATCATCCTATGGAAGATGAATTATTAAAACTAGATATACTAGGGCATGATGTTCCAACAATGCATAAAATGCTTCAAGATTTAACCGGGTTAGATGTAACTACTGTACCACTTAATGATGAAAAAGTATTGAGTTTATTATCAAGTACTGATTCTCTTGGAGTAACCCCAGAACAAATAAACTGTCCAACTGGAACTTTAGGAATACCAGAACTAGGTACTAAATTCGTTATTAATATGCTGGTAGAAACAAAACCTAAAACTTTTGCTGATGCGGTTAAAATATCAGGTTTATCACACGGTACAGATGTTTGGGCTGGTAATGCATCAGAACTAATTAAGAACAATATTGTCCCTTTTAGTGAAGTTATAGGTTGTCGTGATGATATCATGGTTTATTTAATAAACAATGGCGTAGAGCCTTTAAAAGCATTTAAAATCATGGAATTTGTTCGTAAAGGAATGCCATCAAAATTACCAGATGTTTGGAAAGAACATGAAGCAGTATTAAAAGAAGCAGGAATAGCTGACTGGTATATAGAATCATGTCATAAAATAAAATATATGTTCCCTAAAGCTCATGCTGTTGCGTATGTTATGGGAGCTTTAAGAATTGCCTATTTCAAAGTCTATTATCCGATAGAATATTACAGTACATATTTTTCAATAAAATGTAATGCTTTTGAAGTAGAAACATTACTTAAAGGTGAACAAGGAATCCGTAACCGAATAACTGAACTAGAAAATAAAGGTTATGAACAAACCAATAAAGAAGCTGAAATAATAGATGTCTTACAAGTAGCTCTAGAAATGGTTGTTAGAGGTTATACATTTACAAATATTGACTTAGAAAAAAGCGCTGCTAAAACATTTTTAATTACTGAAGATAAAAAGTCATTAATAATTCCTTTTAGTGCATTAGATGGACTAGGAGAAAATGCTGCTAATCAAGTAATATTAGAAAGAGAAAAAGGTCCTTTTATAAGTATAGAAGATGTCCAAATAAGAGGTAAAGTAAACTCAACAACAATTGATAAAATGAGATCTCTTGGAGTATTTAATAATCTCCCAGAATCTAGTCAACTTAGTTTTTTTGATTTTTAATTTAAAATTAAATGAAATTATGATATAATTCACAGAAAAGGAGAGATACAGTGGAAAGAACTTACATTATGTTAAAACCAGATGCTATCCGTAGAAAAAAAGTAGGAAATATTTTAGAAAGAATAGAAAATAAAGGATATACTATTAAAGAAATGAAAATGTTTACTTTAGATGAAGAAATATTAAAAGAACATTATTCTCATTTAGTAGAAAAATCTTTTTTTCC
>CAYTQE010000059.1:0-5201 GCA_964439985.1 uncultured Muribaculaceae bacterium
ATTGAAGGTAAATTTGAAAATATTATTTATCAAAAATTAGAAAATAATGAAGAAGTAAATGCTCAGATATTTAATGATACAATTTATAATATTAGAAAAGATTATTATGGAACTTCAGTTAAATTAGATGATCGAGTAAAAAGTATGTGGATTAGAAGAATGCATTATTTTTCACCATATTACTTATTTAAATATGCAACAGGTATTTCAAGTGCAATTTATATTGCTAAAAATATTATTGAAAATAAAAATAATATGAAAGAAAAATATTTAAATTTTCTAACTTTAGGTGGATCAAACTATCCAACTAAACTTTTAGAAGATATGGGAATAGATTTAACAAAACCAAAAGTAATCAATGAGGCTATAAACTATATGGATTACTTAATTGATGAATTTAATAGAATAAGCGAGGTGTAATATGGCTAAAAAAGATTATTATGATATTTTAGGTGTTAATAAAACTGCAACAGATGCCGAAATAAAAAGTGCATTTAGAAAAAAAGCAAAAGAATATCATCCAGATATTAATAAAGACCCAGGGGCTGAAGACAAATTTAAGGAAATAGGTGAGGCATACTCAATATTAAGTGATAGCTCTAAAAGAAAACAATATGACCAATTTGGTTCAGCAGCATTTGAAAATAATTCAAGTGGTTTTGGAGGCTTCTCAGGAGGATTTAGTGGTTTTGATTTTGATGATCTAGATTTAGGAAGTATCTTTGAACAATTTATGGGAGGAGGATTTTCTTCATCCCGTCGAACCCATGGAAAAAGACCTACTAAAGGTGAGGACTTTTTAATTCAAATAGATCTTAATTTTGAAGAAGCAGTATTTGGTACTGAAAAACACTTTGAACTTAATATAGATGAAGTATGCTCTACCTGTGATGGTGTTGGTGGACACGATCCTGAAACATGCTCCCACTGTAATGGAAGAGGTAGGGTAATTACTGAACAAAGGACTATTTTAGGAGTTATGCAAACTGAAACTACTTGTCCTTATTGTAAAGGTGAAGGAACTACATACAAAAGTAATTGTGCAACATGTAAAGGTAAAAAGACTGTTAAGAAAAATAAGAAAATTAACTTAAGAGTCCCTAGCGGAATTGATAATGGGGATCAGATGCGTATGTCTGGAAAAGGCTCAGCAGGAACAAATGGTGGACCTAATGGCGATATTTATATCGATTTTAGAGTAAAAAATCATTCCTTATTTAAAAGAGATGGAAAAGATATATATCTAGTTGTCCCTTTAACAATTACAGAAGCTACTTTAGGAATTACCAAAGAAATTCCAACCTTAAATGGAACTATCAAGCATTTATTTTCTGCTGGTACTCAAAATAATGAAAATATTAGATTAAAAGGTAAAGGAATTTATTCTGAAAAAAATAAATCAACAGGTGATATGTATTTAATAACAAATATTATTATTCCTAGAAAACTTGATCGTAAACAAAAATCAATATTAAAAGATTTTGAAAAAACAAATTTAAATAATGAATCAGAATTTAAAACATTTAATAAATATTTATAAAATAATATTAAGTATGATATACTTAAACTGGTGGTAAAAATGGAAGATAAAACTAAACAAGAAGAAATAAAAATAAACCAAAAAAAAGCAAGTAGAGATGTTTTTTTAGATTATTTACCATATATAATTATTATCTTAATAGTTATGATAATCCGCACTTTTATAGCTACTCCAATTAGAGTAAATGGTACTAGTATGGAAGCTACTTTACATAATGGTGAAACCATGATTTTAAATAAATTAGGAATGAAAACCAGTGGATTAAAAAGATGGGATATAATAGTTTTAAAAACTAAAAATAGTCATTTAATTAAAAGAATAATTGCTTTACCTGGTGAAACTATAAAATACGAAGATGGTAAATTATATATAAATAATAAAGAAATTGAAGATAAATATTCTTTAACCACAACTGAAGATTTTGAAGAAATAACTATTCCTAAAGAACAATATTTTGTTATGGGAGATAATCGTTATTTATCCCAAGATAGTAGAGCAATAGGACCAGTTAATAAATCAGATATAATTGGTAAAACCAATATAATTCTATTTCCTTTAGATCGATTCGGGACTGTTTCAAAATGAATACCTATTTAATATCTTCATTTTCTTTAAGATTACTTCATGATGAAATTAATAAACTAACTAATAATAGTAATAATATTATCAGAATGAATATGGATGAAATAACTATTAATGATTTAATTAATGAATGTTCTTACTATTCACTTCTTAATGAAACAAAATATGTAATAGTTAATAACTTTAAATTAAATAAAGAAAATAATATTATTACTAAATATATAGCTGATCCTCATCCAGATACAATCTTGATTCTGATAGTAGATAAAATAGATAAAAGAAGTGTTATTTATAAAGAAATAACCAAATCAGGTAAAATAATCTTAATCGATGATTTAAAAAATATAAATAAAAAAATTAATGATTACTGTCAAGAAAAAAATTTAACAATTGATTATTTAGCTATCACAGAACTATTAAATAATAATTTAAATAATTATGATTTAGTTCTTAATGAAATAGATAAAATTAGTATAGTTACAAATAAAATAACTAAAGAAGAAGTCTTAAAATATTCAATTAAATTAATAAGTGAAGATAATTTCACTTTTAGTGATGCTGTTATTAATAAAAATTATAAAGAAATTAATAAATACTTAGAAGAATTTATTAGTTTAAAAAGTGAAATCATTCCTTTTATCGGACTTTTAGCTAATCAGTATAGACTTATTTATACAGTAAAATCATTAGATGGATCTAATGAAGAAATAGCTAAAAAATTAGAAATACATCCTTACCGAATAAAATTAGCTAAAGAAAAATCATATTTATATACAAAAGATGAATTACAAAAGAAATTATTAGATTTATGTGATTTAGATTATAATTTAAAAACTACTAACATCGATAAGTATATTTTATTTAAAATATTCATAGTTAATATTTAAAAAAACAAAATAATAAGTATATTTTGCTTTTTTTTTATCAAACTACTTGTAAAAGGTGGAAATTATGAATAATCAAAGAAGAATATTAATAGGGGTTTTTATATTTATTATAGGTTTAATGCTGGTAAGTGGGATATCATATGCATACTTTACTGCTAATTTAACAGGTGAAGAAGAAACTACTACAATTAATGTAACAGGTGGTTCTATGAAGATAATTTATAATGGCGGAGTTAATATTATCTTAAATGATATTATTCCTGACAATAGCCCTGCAGCTGTTAAAACATTTACTGTAACTGGAAATAATACAACTGGAGTTTTAATGATGTATCAAATTAATTTAATAATAGAATCTAATACATTTACAACTGATACACTTAAATATAGATTAATAAGTACTAATACAGATGAAAACGGAATTGTTGCACCTAGTATTACTGAAGATTTAAACATTGATACTGGTTCTTCTTTGATTGACTTAGGAGTAGGAGAGTTTGATTCTCCTACAAATGGTGATAAAGTTCATACCTATAATTTAGAAATCTATTTTCCAAATCAAGAATATAATCAAAACATCGACCAAGAAAAAGAATTAAATGCCTACATAGAAATAATAAATTACTTTCCTACTACAAATCCATAATAAAATAGAGACAATAAATAGAAATATTTATACAAAAAGAGAAAAGTAAATAACTTTTCTCTTTTTAATAAACTACTTTTTTATTTGATGTTCCTAAATTGGATTCACATCATTATTCTTGATCATTTATAATATTTTTTATTTTTTCAGTATTTTTAAAATTTAATTTAGCGATTTCAAATAATTTCTTTTCGCCATATTTTTTTACTATCATAGCGCCTTGTCTATCTACTTCTAGTCCAGCACCTTTTTTTAAAAATATATTTAAATTATTGCCAATTTTTTCAATTTCTTTAATAAATAAATATCTACTAATTATAGAAGCGGCTGCAACACTTAGACATTTATCTTCAGCTTTTGTAACAAAAGTAATTTTAGTACATTTTTCTTTAGCTTCTTTAATATAGCTATAATAATGTCTTGGCTGACAAAATTGATCTACAACTATATATTTGAAATTAAAGTTATCTTTTCTTAATAAATTACATAATGCTTTATTATGAAGAATCGCTTTTATTTTATTCATATTAGTAGGATTAGTATTATAATCTATATTATTAAGAATATGAGATACATGAGGTATTTCTTTAATTAGAGTAGGAGCTATTTTTAATATTTTATCATCAGGAGTTCTTTTTGAGTCTCTAACTCCTAAATCATATAATAAATTAAAATGTTCTTTACCTACATAAGCTGCAGTTACAATCACAGGACCAAAATAATCACCTGTCCCAACTTCATCTGAACCAATTGTTGGAACACCTATAAACCTAGTATCTTTTTCTTCCTCTTTTTTATCTTCTTTTTCATCTAATTCTTTTTTTATATCTCGGTTATTTAAACTTTTTTCTAAATCAATCCACATATTTGCATCTATATCAGCATTTGGCCCTTGAAACATTATTTTACCTGATTCATATAAAGTAATTATTGTCTCAGCTTCATCAGCTTGAAATAATGCATATGGAGGAGTTTTATCTCTTTTTATATTACTGTAGTAATCAATCATTTTTGTTTTTATATTATCACTAACTTTAAAGACTATAGTCATAGTTATCACCGCTAATATCATAACATAAAATACTTAATATTTCTTTCTTTTTTTTAATATTTATTATATACTTAATAATAGGATGTGAGAAACATGAATATAATAGACTTTATAATCATAGCACTAATTTTATTTGCCATGCTAAATGGATTTAGACAAGGAGTAATTAATAGTGTAGTAACATTTATTGGATCACTTCTGGTCTTTATTTTAGCGTTTTATTTAAAGAATCCAATTTCTACTTTGCTCTATGAATATTTACCATTTTTTAAATTAGGTGGTAAATTTGCCGGTGTCACAGTTTTTAATATTTTGATATATGAAGCAATAAGTTATATTGTTACAATATCATTACTGGGAATAATATTAAGAATAATAGCTAAAGTTACTGGAGCAATAAATAGTTTATTAAATGCAACTTTAGTATTAGGTTTACCTAGTAAAATATTAGGAGCAATAGTTGGTTTATTTCAAGGTTATATAGTTGCTTTTATT
>CAYTQE010000060.1:0-4970 GCA_964439985.1 uncultured Muribaculaceae bacterium
ATCTATTTTACTTGAGTGAATAAAATAAATTTTTAATCTTCTTTTCATATGTCACCTTTACCTTAACAATAAAGTCTAAATATAAGAGACTCTTTATTTATAGTTATTGTATCAAATAAATCAAAGATTTAATAGTAAAATTTTTTTATATATTTAATGAAAATGAAAATCAAATTTATATGTTCATTTTGATAATTATCTTTTTTATTTAAAAGGTAAAACAAAATTATCGAAGGTATTTTCATTCCAATTCCAGATTGGATAAAAAACATCCATAACTGTTTTTTGTAAATTATTAGTGGAGAAATCAAGTGTTCTAGCTGAAAACATTAATTTATTATCGATAGAGTTTAACATGAAACTAAGATAAATACATCCATCTTCTTTTTTGTTCTGAAAACACATTTCATAGTCAACTATATATTTTCCACCATAGTAGTATTTTATTGGTCTAAAAGATTTATATTCAATATCTAATTTATTAAGTTCATTTATATTTTTTAAAAATAACTTCTTAGAATAACCCGTTTGATTTGTTCTCCACTGATCTTCTTGGTGATTATTTGTTAACAACTTATCTATTTTCTTTATTTCTCCTTTTTTTAAAGCTTTATAAAATTTATTTGCTGATGCTTTAATTTCAAGAGATGAAAAACTAACTCCTGAAGTAAAATAGAATTGATTTGAACACATTTTTAAAAAAGGAAATAAAAATAATAGCGTTAATAAAAGTATTAAAATTGTTTTTAATTTTTTATTATTGTTATCTACTTTAGAAACAATTGTCACGATATTTTTTTCAAATGTTTCTTGATAGTCTTTTTTTTCAACTATTTCACCGTTTAATAAATCATTTACATTTATTCCCAATTCTTTACTTAAGGGAATTAAAAGGGATAAATCTGGCATACATATTCCTCGTTCCCATTTTGAAATCGCCCGGTCACTTACAAACAATTTCTCTCCCAAATCTTTTTGTGTCAATTTTTTTTCTTTTCGTAATTTAGCAATAAAACTTCCTATTTTAGAATTATCCATAATTATTCACTTCCCTTACTTATAAGTATACTTAAAATTATTAAAAAAGAAACAAACCGTAGGTTGAGTTTAGATATATTGTATTGGATAATTTATTATTTTATATATTTTATCTTTTATGGTATTATTACGTTATAAAAAGAAAGAAGGACTAGATATGGAGAAAATCGGTATAATTTGTGAATATAATCCTTTTCATAACGGACATATTTATCATATAGATCAGATCAAGAAAATGTATCCTGATTCTTTAATAGTTTTAGTACTTAATGGCTATTTTATGCAAAGAGGAGAAGTAAGTATTCTTAGTAAAGAAGATAAGGTTAAAATAGCTCTTGATAATAACATTGATATTGTAATAGAACATCCTTTTGTTTTCGCATCTAATTCTGCTGATATATTTGCTGAATCTGCTATAAAGTTATTAAATCATTTAAAGGTGGATAAAATTATATTTGGTAGTGAATCAAACGATATAGATTTACTTACTAAAGTAGCTTCTATTCAGTTAAAAGAAGATTTTAATCTTAGAGTTAAGGAAGAGCTTGAAATTGGAGTTAACTACCCTACTGCACTTAATAAAGCAATAGGCATTAATATAAGCTCTCCTAACGATTTATTAGGTATAGCATATATTAAAGCCATCCTAAAGAATAACTTTAATATTGAGCCTATTTCTATTAAAAGAATTAATGATTATCATGATATGAAAAGTGATAATGATGTTATTAGTGCATCTAATATAAGAGAGAAACATAAAAATAAGCTAGATGTTAATAAATATACTAATTATCAACATTTATTTCAAAATATTAATGAAGAGTTATTATTTAATTTAATTAAATATAAAATAATAACTGAACATAATTTAAATAAATATTTAAGTGTTGATGAAGGAATAGAATATAAATTGATTAAAGAAATTTCTAAAGTAAATAATTTAGATCAGTTTATAAATAAAATAAAAAGTAAAAGATATACATATAACCGGATTAGAAGAATGCTTATTCATATATTAATAGGTTTAACTAAAGAAAATAAAGATAATAGTAAACTAGATTATATTAAAGTTTTAGGTTTTAATATAAATGGTCAAAATTATTTAAAACAGATTAAAAAAGAATGTGAAATACCTATTACTAGAAAAATATCAGAAAATTATTTAGTTCAAAAATATGAATTAACTGCTTCTTTGATTTATGATTTAATTACAAATAATAATACTATTAAATATGAAAAAAATAACAAACCAATTTTGAAATAGGTTTGTTATTTTTTAAAATGAATCTATATTGATTCTAACTCTATTTAGTTTATGGATATAAGCATAAGCTTGTACCATAGTTCTTATAGCACTTGCTATTTTTCCACCACGGCCTATTACACTACCCATATCTGATTCATGAACAATAATTTCTAAGAGAATAATATCATCATCCCCTTTAAATTCTTGAATACTTACCATATCTGGTTCTTTAACTAAATGTCTAACTATATTTTCTGTAAAAGTAATTAAATCTTTATGCATAATTACTTCTCACTTTTCACTTTAGTTTTTTTAGTTGCTTTAAATTTAGCCCATATTCCTGCATTAGATAAAATGTTTTTAACTGTATCAGTAGGCTCTGCTCCATTGTTTAACCACATAAGTGCTTTTTCTTCATCTATTGTTACATTGTTTTCTTTAACTATTGGATCATAAGTTCCAATAATTTCAATAAATCTTCCATCTCTTGGTTTTCTAGAATCTGCAGCTACTATTCTATAGAATGGTTTTTGTTTAGCACCCATTCTTTTTAATCTTAATTTAACAGCCATAATGCCTCCTTTTTCATAGTCTTATTTTAGCAAAAAAAAATTACAGTGTCAACTGTTATTGGTTGACACTGTTTAAATAATCTTCATCTATTTCGATTTCAGTTTCCTGAATAATGTTTTCAGCTGGTTCAATTTCTACTTCATAATCATCAAAATCATCTTCAACAGCAATTCTGACTTTTGTATCCCCTATTACTTCAACGCCTAATTCCTTTTCAACATTAAGTTTTATTTTAGTGCCATCTACTTCAACATTAGTTACTGAAGGTGCAGTTAAACTCTTAACTAAGATTTCACTTGTATTTGTTAAATTAGAATCGTTTTTTAATTTAACATTAACAATATCTTGATAGTTAAAATTTCTAACTAAAACATTAGTTTTAGTATTATTATCATATGAATACCAGACATTTACATCATAATTCCCATCAATATTAACCTTGCCACGATTATTATGTCCACTAAAAGTATTGTTAATTACCCAACATCCTAAAACAGTGTCAACTGAAGTATCTGTTTCAATAGCAAGTTCATCTTTAGTACTTTTTTTAGTTTTGCCTATTACGGCTTTAGTCACTATCTCTTTATAGTTTGCCAATATATCACTCCTCACTTTACTTTATGCAAGACTAGGCGAAATGTACACAAAAATGTAATTATATTACACTTTAAATGAAAATTTGTTATAATGTTAATAATTATTAACAGAAAGGATAATGATAAGATGGACTGTGTTTTTTGTAAAATTAATTCTGGAGAAATTCCTTCTAAAACATTATATGAAACTGAAGATGTAAAGGTAATTATGGATATTAACCCTAATAGTAATGGTCATATGTTAATTATGCCAATTAAACATTATACAACTTTTGAAGATCTAGATAATGAAATATTAATAAAAATAAACAATACAGCTAAATTAATGAATGATTATTTAAATAAATCATTACAGCCTGATGGTATCACTTTAGTAAATAATTATGGGATTAATCAAATGGTTAAACATTATCATTTGCACATTATCCCCGTTTATAAAAAAGATTATGGTATTGAAGATGTAGAGAAAATTTTCCAAAAACTAAAAGATGTCATTTGACATCTTTTAGATTACTATCTTTTTTTATAATTTTCATTATCTAAATCTTGGATAGTTTCAGAATTCATCATAGTATTATCTAATTCCATTAATACTGGTTCTAAATCTTTAATGATTTGGACTATATTAATTTCTGGATGTTTAGAATAAGTTAGAGATATTCTCTCAATTATATTTTCATAAAATTGATTCATATACGACATTAATCGGTATGGAACAACATATGTATTTTCAGGCAATCTGTTTTTTGAACCATAACCTTCAAATTTTTTCTTACATAACATACATTCATATTCTGGTAATTCCAAAAATCATTCATGTTTAAAAGCAATATCATGTTCACACTTCTTTTGTAGTCTTAATAATTTTTTATAATTGTTTTCTGTAGCAGCATCTTGTAAATATTGCTGAGTTTTTATAACTAATTTTGGATTCATAGTCTACTCCTATCTATTAGATATTCAATAAAAAATATTTATTTTAATGCTGAAATAAGCTCAGCTTTTTTCATTGTACTATATCCAGTAATTTTTTTATCTTTAGCCATTGCTTTTAATTCAGCTACCGTTAAAGTACTTAAATCAGTTTTAACTTCTTTTTTTACTTCAGTTCTTGTTTCAGCTTTAGCTTCTTTTTTTACTTCAGTTTTAGTTTCAATTTTAGTTTCAGTCTTAACTGTTTTACCTTCTAAACCTGATTTAGATAATTTAACTAATTCTGAGAAATATTTTGGGTTGTCGATAGCAATTTCTGAAAGCATCTTACGATTAATTTCAATACCTGCTTTTGATAATCCATTTATAAATTTTGAATAGCTTATATCATTTTCACGGCATGCAGCATTAATACGAGTAATCCACAATTTACGGAAATTTCTTTTATTTTGCTTACGATCGCGATATGCATATGCTCCACTATGGAATACTTGTTCTTGAGCTGTTTTAAATAAACGATGTTTGCTTCCAAAGTATACTTTAGCTTGTTTTAAAACTTTTCTTCTACGGTTTTTAGCAACTGG
>CAYTQE010000061.1:0-4831 GCA_964439985.1 uncultured Muribaculaceae bacterium
TCACCTTATATATTATATGTATTTCACTTAAAAAATTACTTATACTAAAAGTATGAGAAAGTTTTTATATATAATATTAATTGTTATTTACTCGGTAATTATAATTAGATTATCTTTTTTAAGTGTTTATAAAAAAGAATATTATGATAAGAAGCTATCTGATAGTAAAATAATATTAGAAGGAATGACTGCACCTAGAGGAAGAATAATTGATATTAATGGTAATATATTAGTTGATAATAAAGGTGTTAAATCTATTATTTATAATAAATTAAATATTAGTACTAAAAAAGAATTAGAAATAGCATTAATTTTAGCAGAGAATCTAAATATAGATTTTAATATTGATTTATATAATTTAAAAAACTATTATTATTTAACTAATAAAGAAGATATTGATAATTTGTTAGATCAAAACATAATAAAAGAATATAATAATAGAAAGATTACTAGTCAAGATTTATTTTTAATAAAATTAGATTTAATTACTGATGAAATGTTAAAAGATATAAATCAGAAAGCAGCTTATTTTTATTATTTAATGAATAATGGATACTCATATGCAGATAAAATAATTAAAACTAATATAAATGATGATGAATATATTTTAATTAATGAACTAAATTTAGAAGGAATAAGAACAGATATTACTTGGGAAAGAGTATATTTGTATGAAGATACTTTAAAAGATGTATTTGGTAGAGTAACATCATATGAACAAGGTTTACCAAAAGAATTAAAAGAAGAGTATTTAATCCAAGGTTATAAATTAAATGACCGAGTAGGGCTTAATAATTTAGAATATATTTATGATAAATACTTAAAAGGGGAAAAAGCTCAGTATCAAGTTGAAAATAATAAATTAACTTTAATAAGTGATTATAAAAGAGGTAAGGATCTAGTTTTATCTATTGATATAAATCTTCAGTTAAAAATTGAAGATATATTAGAACAAGAAATGATAAACGCTAAAAAAGCAATAAATTCTAAATATTTTAGTGAAAGTTACATTGTAGTAAGTAACCCCCAAGATGGAAGAATAATTTCTTTAATAGGTAAAAAAATAAAAGAAGACTATACTTTTTTAGATTATTCTTACTATAATATAATTAATGCTTATAACTTAGGTAGTGTTGTAAAAGGTGCGACTATTAGTGTTGGATATAAAAATAATATTATAAATGAAAAAACTAAATTTATTGATTCATGTGTTAGGTTATACGGTGGAAAAGATAAATGTTCATGGATAAAAATAGGAGCAGTAGATGATATAACAGCGTTAAAGATGTCCAGCAATTATTTTCAGTATTTAATTGCAATCGGTCTAACTGGAAAAAAATACACACCGGGAATTAAACTCAATGTAGAAGAAAGTCATTTTATAGAATACCGATCAGTAATAGCATCATATGGTTTAGGTAATATAACTGGAATTGATTTATCAAAAGAAGGAGTTGGTCAAAAAAGTAAAGATTATACAGCCGATCAACTTTTAAATATAGCAGTAGGTCATTTTGATACATATACTCCTATTTCTTTAGCTCAGTACATTAACACAATCGCACTTGGTGCTAGAAAAGAATTATCAATTCTTAAGTATGTATTAAATGAAGATGGAAGTATTTATTATGAGAAAACTAACAAGATATTAAATCAATTACTGATTGAAAACAAGTATTTAGACCGAATTAGAGAAGGCTTTAGACAAGTTAATGCTATTGGAACAGCTTCTGGATATACTAATCAAAAATTCCCATCAGCTGGTAAAACTGGGACTGCAGATTCTTATCTTGATACGGACTTTGATGGAGTGGTTGATACAGAAACGACCACTACTTCTTATGTAATGTATGCTCCATATGAAAATCCCGAGATTTCAATTGCAATTGTAAGTCCAAATATAGGATATAAAAATAATATAAGTGATTATCGTTATCCTATTAATTCAAAAGTTGCTAAAGAAATAACTAATTTATTGTCATACAATAGTTAAAATAAGATATCTATATTAGATATAATAATATCTGTAAATTCACATTATTCTTTATGGATATAATATCCAATATTTAGTATAATATAATTGGTGATAGCAAGTGAATAACAAAAACAATATAATACATTTGTTTATAATATTAATAATTTTAATGGTAATGTCAATTGGATTATCTTTTGCTTACTTTACAGCAAATCTAACAGGTGGAGAAGACTCTACTACGATAACAGTAACAGGTGGCTTAATGGAAATTCATTATGATGGTGGACCTAATATAAATATTTTTAATATTATTCCAAGTAATGATCCAGTTGCTACTAAAAATTTTACTATAACAGGAAATAATACAACCGGATTAACAATGGGATATGATGTTAGTTTAATTGTTGTATCTAATTCTTTTACAGATGGTGCATTAAAATATACACTAAACTCTAATAATTTAGGAAGTAATGGTGATGTAGCACCAGCTATCAGTGAGCAAACTGATATTCAAACAGGAGCTAATGATATATCTTTTGGAAGTGGTTATTTTACAGGACCGACTGATGGAAGTAAAGTTCATTCTTATACTCTAAAAATATACTTTCCTGACACAGGAATAACTCAAAATGAAAATCAAGATAAAGAATTTAAAGGTTATGTTACTCTTGATAAAAGTAATACAGAATCTGGGTGTTTAACTCATAATTTTACAGATAACGAAATGAAACCTATTAACTTAAGTGAAATAACAATGATTAAAAATACTTCTATTGGATTTGATGAAGAAAGTCAAGAACCAATTTTCGGAGACATAAGTCTTGATGAGTTTATAAATAAAATGGAAAACAATTTAGGAGAAGAAGAACGAATTACATTTAGAGGATATGAAAGAAATAACAATAAATATTTATGGTTAAAATATTCAAATATAATTACTGATACTATAATACAATTGGGGATTTTTGAAGTTGATAATTGGGCAGACGGAGATTTGTATACATATAATAATGAAGATGGTGAAAATGGTGACTTATCTCTATTACCTAAATATATTCATGATTTAGATGAAAACGGTGATTTAGATTTAAATGGCTGTTTAAAATATTTTTCTCTTTCAAATAATGAAGAAGAACCTATTTTATGTGAAGTTATTCCAGATTTTCCTGATATTAAACATGTTTACGGTAATATTATGGTAACAACTAATAATGAATTAGTTGCTATCGAAAACCAAAATGTTAATGACAATATTCATTATACTAATATTCTTCCTGGTTTAACTGTTAATAAGGTATGGTATGAAAGGCCAGGAAATAATAATTCAACTGCTATAGTCGAAGCATCAAATGGAATACTTTATGATGTTTCTTCTACATATGTTTATGGCGGAAATCTTACTACAACTATAACAGAAATCAATAATTTGATTGGAATAAAAGCGGTAGATATTGAAGACAACCTATTTTTATATAATTCAAATGATTTGTATAAAGGCGATATATTGTTAGGAATTAATGTAAATAAATTTAATAAAGATTCTTTTATTACTACTGATGGTGAAGTATATACAATTGATGGAGATGAAGTAAATCTCGTTGACGGAATAAATGATGTTACTGACTTTAAGAAAGGAATGAGTTATTATAACAATTATTATGCTTTGAAAAATGGAAAAGTTTATTCAATAGGTAATAACTCTTACGGGCAATTAGGTACAGGCAATAAAGTTAATAGTACTGAATTTAAAGAAGTTATATTTCCTGAATCAATTACTATAAAAGATATATTTCCTATTCAATATGGCGATCCTTTTGTTTTCGCACTAGATACTAACGGAACATTATGGGGTTGGGGAAATTATAAATATATTGGAGCTGATTACAATGTTTATGGTAGAGATGTTACTTCCCCAATTGAAGTAATGAATAATATAAAAGAAATACAAATACCTTCTGGAAACTTTGTTGCTATTAAAAACGATAATACAATATGGACAATGCGAAATGGAAAATCATATGAACATAATAATTATTATAATTCAAGTGGAATAGCTTTTGAAATATTAGGTGGAGCAAATAAAATATTAAATATACAATCATATTACCCACTAATTTTAACTAATGATAATAAATTATTATATGTATATAGCTATAATGATAAAGGTATACAATATCTTGGAGAAGATATTGAAGAATTTTTAACAATAGATGCTTTTAATCTTGAGTTAAATGATAAGCCCAGAATAATTAAACAAGCTGGAATGTATTATATTAATAAATACGGTGATTATGAACCTCTTATAGGTGTAGTAGATAATGAGAAAATACTAGGGCATGGAATAATATCAACTAATAACTTTCATTATGAAATTTATGTTAAAAACCAAAACAGTTGTGTAATTAAAACTGAACATAGTGGATTATCTGGTTGATTATATAACCAATAAATAGAAAGGTGTCATTTATGAATAGTAAAACATTTACCAGTATTATAATTATCTTAGTAGTAATATTTAGTATGATTACATATTATAAGATGAAAGATTTTCCGTACGATAATGATTGTTGTAAAGATATAAAAAATGAAACTAGTACAGTCTGTAAAAATTGTAATGATTATTCGTTGCCTGAAAAAGTAATCTATGTATGGAAATTCTCTTGATATAAGGATATTTACTGTGTTATAATACATTAGGCAAAGAAGGAGGAATATCTAATGGCTAAAAAAAATGAAAACCGTAATGTTGTTGAATTAAAATGTTCGGTATGTGGAAATCTTATAAGACCAACAGAGAAAAATAAAGCTAATACTCCAGATCGTATGGAAATAAATAAATTTTGTAAAAAATGCAAT
>CAYTQE010000062.1:0-4755 GCA_964439985.1 uncultured Muribaculaceae bacterium
TATGGTTTATCTAGTAAAAATACAACTCCAAATGATATATATGATGTATTTATGATGCTTGAAAATGATCCGAAAAATAATTTTACTATCGGTATTATAGATGATATAACTAATACAAATTTACTTAAATATGATTATAAATATAAAAATAAATTTACTGAATTTAAAATATTTGGTTTTGGTTCAGATGGATTAGTCAGTGCTAGTAAAGATATTTTACATATTTTAGGTCAAAAACAATATATTCAAGGTTATTTTGAATATGATTCTAAAAAAAGTGGTGGAGTGACAATATCTCATTTAAGAGTTTCAAATAAACAAATAAACGCACCATATTATGTTACTAAACCTGAATTAATAGCCGTATCAAAAGAAGAATATTTTTACCAATTTGATATATTATCTGATATTAAAGAAAAAGGAATATTATTAATTAATACTTCAAAAAATGAACAAGAAATAAATCAATTTTTACCAAATCATGTAAAACAAGTTTTAATTGATAGAAAAATTAATGTATATATAGTAGATGCTGAGCAAATAGCTCTAAAAAACAATATTAAGGGAAAAATAAGTTTAATAATTGAAGCAAATATTTTAAATTTATTAGGTGTTAGTAATTATCAAAAAATACTAAATAAAAATATTGAAGAAAGATTTACTGAAAAAGGTCATGAAATAGTAGAAGCTAATATAAAAAGTATTAATCAAAGTAAGCAAGAACTAAAAAAGATAAAAATAAATAAAGAATTAACTAAAGATATATCTGAAAATAAAAATATTTTTGCTCAAATAAATGCTAGAAAAGGTAATTGTTTAAAAGTTAGTGAACTACAACAATTTAGTGACGGAACTTTTCCAGGAGGAACTAGCGCTGAAGAAAAACGAAAAATTTCTAATGTTATTCCTAAATGGGATCCTACAAACTGTATTGAATGCGGAATTTGTTCATTTGTATGTCCTCATGCTGTAGTAAGACAATTTTCTCTTGATAAAGGTAACAAATATTCACTTGAATCAAAAAATTCTTTTGATAAAGATAAGGATTTTATTATCTCTATAAGCGAGGCTGATTGTACTGGCTGTGGTCTTTGCATTAAAGAATGTCCAAAAGACTGTTTTACTGTTGGTACATATGATCCCGAAAAACAAAAGATAGCTGATGATTTATTTAATAATCATGTTAATCCAGAAAGTCCTAATAATACCATTCGTGGTACACAATTTAAAAAACCTTTATTTGAATTTTCTGGAGCATGTGCTGGATGTGGTGAAACTCCTTATCTAAAACTATTAACTCAGCTATATGGAGAAAAATTAGTAATAGCAAATGCAACAGGATGTTCTAGTATATATGGAGCCTCATGTCCTTCTATGCCATATAAAGTATCATGGGCTAATAGTTTATTTGAAGATAATGCTGAATTTAGTTATGGTATTTTAGAATCATATAATAATATGACTAAAAAAATAAATAACATTTTAAAAGAAAATAAAACCAAAGATGGTAAAGACTTTTACAAAAAATGGTTAGAATTAAAAGATAATTATAAAGATGCTGAATTGTTAAAAGTAGAAGCTAAAAAATACTTACCTGAAGATTTAATAGATTACATTACCCCAAAAACAGTCTGGGCTATTGGTGGTGATGGTTGGGCATATGATATTGGTTTTAGTGGAATAGACCATGTTTTATCAACAGGAAAAAATATCAACATCTTAGTACTAGATACTGAAGTTTATTCAAATACAGGCGGGCAAACAAGTAAATCAAGCCAGATAGGAGCAGTAGCTGAGTTTGCTAACATGGGTAAAAAAACATATAAAAAAGATTTATTTAAAATTGCAATGTGCTATCCTAATGTTTATGTAGCTCAGATAAGTTTTGGAGCTAATATGATGCATACCATAAAAACATTATTAGAAGCTGCAGAACATAATGGACCATCAATAATAATAGCGTATTCAACATGTATCGAACATGGAATAAAAGGTGGCTTAGTTAACTCAGTAGCTCAACAAAAATTAGCTGTTGAAAGTGGTTATTTACAATTAATGAGATATTTTAATAATCAATTACACTTAGATTCACAAGCTCCTAATTTTGACAAATATGAAGAGTTTTTAGATAATGAAACACGATATAGATCATTAAAAATAAAAGATTCAACTCTAGCTCAACAATTATTAGAAGAAAATAAACAAGCAGCAATCAATAGATTTACCTATTACAAAGAACTTTCTAAAAAAGAATAAAAAAAAGAAGCCGCCCCCTGGGTCGGCTTCAAAGAATAAAAAGGGGTTGGCTAGTGTGATACTAGCACCAATTCGCCATAAAGTGAATTGGTGCTTTATATACTATATTAAAAAGATATGTTTGTCAACTCTTTTTAAGCTTTTTTATTTAAAATATGGAGGTCAATAATGTTAGAAGAAATAAAAGGTGTAGGTCCTAAAACAATTCAAGAATTAAATAAATTAAATATATACTCGATTGAAGAATTAGTAACATATTATCCTTATCGTTATAATTATTATAAACCTAAAAATATTAATGAAATAAATAATGATGAAGCCGTAATAATAAATGGAATAATAGAAAATTCTCCTAAAGTTTTTTACATTAAAAGAAATTTAAATAAGATGAATTTTAATTTAAATACAGGCAATGAAATAATTAATATTAATATATTTAACCGAGCATTTCTTAAAAACAATTTAAAAATTGGTCAATTAATTTCTGTTTATGGTAAATATAATAAATCAAAAAACATATTAACCGCTAGTGATATAAAATTAAAACCTATTTTAAAAGAAGAGGTTGAACCTGTTTATCATTTAACTGGTAATTTAAAAAAAGCAAACTTTAATAATATCATGACTAAAGCTTTAGCAGAAAATTATCATATTAAAAATTATATTCCAGAGTATTTAATAAAAAAATATAAGTTTATTGATAAATCATTAGCTGTACAAAATATTCATTATCCACAATCAACTGAATTATTAAAATTATCTAAATTACTTCTTATATATGAAGAATTATTTATATTTATGTTAAAAATAAATTATTTAAAATATCAAAAAACACTAATAGTTAATAATGAAGTTAAGAAAATAGATCAAACTCTTATTGAAGAGTTTATAAATAAATTACCTTTTAAATTAACAAGAGATCAAATAAACGCTGTTAAAGATATTACCACAGATTTTAAATCTTCTAAAAAAATGAATAGATTACTATTAGGAGATGTTGGTACAGGAAAAACTATTATAGCTTTTATAGCGTTATATATTAATAAACTCTCTGGTTTTCAAGGAGTACTTATGGCACCTACTGAGATACTAGCGATTCAGCATTTTGAAAACAGTTTAAACATTTTTTCAAAATACAATATTTCCATAGCTCTTTTAACTAGTTCTACAAAGAAAAAAGAACGAGATAAGATAATAGAGGATTTAAAAAACAAAAAAATAGATATCTTAATTGGAACTCACTCAGTACTAAATGAAGAAATAAAATTAAAAAAACTAGGTTTAGTTATCACAGATGAACAACATCGTTTTGGTGTTAAACAAAGAAATAATTTACAAAAAAAAGGACAAGAAGTAGATGTATTATATATGAGTGCTACACCTATTCCAAGAACTTTAGCATTAACAATATATGGAGATATGGATATAACTCAAATTAAAGATAAACCTAAAAATAATCAGATAATAACAACTAAATTATTAAAAGAGACCCAAATTAAAGAAGTTTTAACTCAAATAGTTGAACAAATCAAATTAGGTCATCAAATTTATGTGATTGTTCCAATGGTAGAGGATAATGAAGATATCAATATGGAAAATGTTAATTCTATATATGATAAATTAAACAATGCATTTAATAATAAAATTCCACTAGATATTATTCATGGAAAATTAAATTCTAAAGAAAAAGATAATATAATGAAAAATTTCTATGAAAATAAAACAAAAATTTTAATTTCAACAACTGTTATAGAGGTTGGTATAGATGTAAGTAACGCCACGATGATTGTAATATTTAATGCAGAAAGATTTGGCCTAGCAACACTTCATCAATTAAGGGGTAGAGTAGGAAGAAATAATTTAAACAGTTACTGCTATTTAATTAGTAATTATGATAAAGAAAGATTAAAAATAATGGAAGAAACAAATGATGGTTTTGAAATAAGTGAAAAAGACTTTAAATTAAGAGGTACAGGAGATTTATTTGGCATAAAACAAAGTGGAGATATGAACTTTAAAGTAGCTAATTTAAAAACAGATTATAAGATATTGTTACAATGCAAAAATGATAGTGAAATATTTTTAAAAGAATATTTAAAATCTCCAAGTAATTTCCCCCACCAAAAAAGTATAATTGATAGTATAATGGATATAGATTAATAAAAGGAGGATTAATGAATAGACAAAAAATAAAAGCTGAAGCAAAAGAAATTATAAAAGGTAATTTGTGGAATATTTTCAAACCTTATCTAATAATTATATTATTTACATTCACAATTAGTTATACTTTTAATCCAGCAAATCAAAATGATAATTTAAATATGACTATAAACTTTATAACAAGCTTATTAATATATCCAATAAATATTGGTATTATTGCATATATATTAAATTTAATAAGAAAAAAAGAATCAAATGAAACATTGGTTTTTAGATATTACAGTAAATTTATTTATGTAGCAGGTTTATACATTTTGGTAAATTTATTTGTAACTTTAT
>CAYTQE010000063.1:0-4745 GCA_964439985.1 uncultured Muribaculaceae bacterium
TTTTGTTATTCAATTTATAGGGGCATAGTTAAATGGCATAATAATGGTCTCCAAATTATATCACTAGGTAGAATAAAAGAGATACTATTTATATAAATAGTATAAGAGTTCAAAGCCTTTAAAATAAAGGAATTGAAAGAATATTTAGAAAATTAATTTTAGTTATAGGGGTATAGTTCAATGGTAGAATAACGGTCTCCAAAACCGCTGATGCGAGTTCAATTCTTGCTACCCCTGCCATAATGTCAACAAAAGCTAGGTAGTTCCTAGCTTTTTTCAATGTTCTAATGGGTAGCTGCTTTTGTCCATAGACCACCACTCACCTAGCCCAGTCCACCTGCTAGGTCTATGGACAAAACTCCACTTTGAATATCTTGCGGTTTGCTATTAATTTTCCTGCCTATTTATCAAAATTGAAGGGAGAGATTAAATTATGGCAAGTTCTATTAGTCAAAACGCTATTAACGAATTGACAAACTTTTTAACCAATTTTGCTACACCAGAATTGGAAAACCGCAAGAAGATAGATTATCTATCTTTTGACACTGCGAAGTCTTATTTTTTTGAAAACATGAAAGAAAGGAGGCTGGCGGAAGAAACTATCGGCTTTTATAATTCACAACTAAGGTCATTTGAAAAATATCTTATCTTGATAAAGAAAAAAAATGTAATTAACGAATTAACCGAAAGCGAAATTAAATATTATTTAAATAATAAGTATTCTAAACATAATGTCTATACTCAAAATTGTCATATTCGGGCAATTCGTGCATTTTTCAATTACTTAGAAAAAGATGGCTACATAACCGCCAACCCTGTTTCACACTTAAAAGTACTTAAACAACCAAAGCAAAAGATAGATTATCTATCAATAGACCAGATACGAAAACTACTTACTAGCTTTGATTTACGTAAAAAAAGCGAAATCAGAAATCTATTAGTTATTATGCTACTGTTAGATACAGGTGTGAGAATTAAAGAATTGTGTAACATCAAAATCCAAGATATTGATTTCGCTAATCGTAGCATTTATGTTTATGCTACTAAAACCCATACTTTTCGTACGGTCTATTATTCAAAAGAAACGGAAGCGATAATAAATATTTATCGTAAAGAAATTTTAAGGTCAAAAGAAAATGGACCACTGCTTTTAAAATTCCACGCTTATTTAGATATTCCACTGGATGAAGCACTACCAAAAGAAAGAGCACAAAATTGGTTAAATAAAAAAGGTAAAAAATTATTTGGTAAAGATTTTAGGCTTCATCCACACAAATTTAGACACACGTTTGCTACTCATTATATAATCAATGGCGGTGATCCATTTTCATTAAAAGACTTACTAGGTCATACTAATATTGAAACTACAAATATCTATGTTGACATGACACAAAAAGACCTTAAAATCAAACATAAAGAGCATGGAATTTTCGCTTCTGTTTCTAACGTGGAGCAAAAAACAGGAGTTCCAAATGAAGATTAAAGCCACTAGAAGAAAAATGACAGTTTGTAGTGCCGATACAAACAAGTCCATGTTAATTATCAAAGGAAAATGGTTTCGTAATTGTGGCTTTAATCCCGGAGATATGGTGGAATTATCTACCACAAAATCTGGTAAACTAATAATTACTAACAAAGGCAATAAATATAAATGATCTCAAAAAATAGTAAAAAAACAAAAAGATTTCTTGCTTGTGGGGAGCTGAAATCTTTTTGTTTTTATATTTTGTGGCAAATAAAATTCTCCAGTTTTTTGAAGAATTGAACTCGCATCAGCGGTTTTGGAGACCGTTATTCTACCATTGAACTATACCCCTATAACTAAAATTAATTTTCTAAATATTCTTTCAATTCCTTTATTTTAAAGGCTTTGAACTCTTATACTATTTATATAAATAGTATCTCTTTTATTCTACCTAGTGATATAATTTGGAGTTTAGAATATCCTCAACCGTAGCCACCTGTCTCAAACTAAAAATTTTCTAACTATAATATATCACTTATCTTAAGATAAGTGAATAGGCATTAGCCCAGTTTTTAGTAAAAAGCAAACTTTTAAAATCTGTATTAAATTTATACTGTAAAAGTTTCCATTTCACGGATAAGGATAGGATTAATATTTGGGATTTATAATGAAAAACAAAAAGCAAGGGCGAGTGAAACGAGTTCATCTGGATCCTTGTTTTTAATTTTTCATCTAATACAATATTTTATTCTAACAAAGTTTATCTTTGTTAGTTATATACAATTGACGCTCTAAGGTGTCGCAATCGTGATTTTTCGCGTGCACGATTGCTTTATATAGATTTCTGACCAAAATATTTATTACTTAATGTTCTTTTATGGTATTATTATATTAAGAGTATTTATTAAAGGAGTTATGATATATGAAGTGTGATAATTGCGGAAGAATTATTCCTGAACAATTAAGTTATTGTCCAACATGTAAAGTGAATGAACAAAAAAGCGCGAGTTCTATTGCTTTTGGAAGTTTGCCAGAGAATAAAGATATCGTTGAATCAAATTTAACAACGATGCCCGAACAACAAGCAAATATTAGCATTAATCAGCAACAAAATGAAATTGGAGTTTTACAACCAACACTAGAAGTTGACAATTCTTCTGTGGCACCTATTATTAGTCAAAATGATATGTTTCTAAATCAAACTAGTAATTTAGAAACTAATAGCCCAGTTCTGCATCTTATTCAACCTATTACAAAGAAAGAAGAGCAATCAGAAATTCCTGATATAAGTCCATCATTAACAATACAATACGATAATGAAGAAAAAGTTCAACAAACACCAAATTTAAAAAACAAAATTATATTAAGTATTATTTTATTTTTTGTATCAATATTTTTATTATATATTAGTTCAACTTTTATAGCTATGTTAATAATAAGTTCGATTCCGTTTTTAAATATGGTTATACGTTTTTTAATTTATATATTAATGTTTAATTCGCTTTCAAATATTTTTTCCGGAAAAAACAAAGTAAAAAGCTTTTTTAAACATAAATTTTTAATTACTTTAGGACTATTAATATTAATAATAGTAGGCTACTGTTTCGCGCCTAAGATACTTGTTTCAGTTGATTCTAATGTAATGATTTTAATTGCTGAAATTATTTTTTATCAAATTTTTATAATAATTCCTGCTTTAATATTAATATTGATTAATACTTTATTAAATTACAAAGGCAATACCAATGCTAAAAAGTATACTAAAAATACTTTTATTATAATGGTTGTAACAATTTCAGTGGTGTCATTCTTTGGAGCCTTTTCCACTCAAAATGAAAACCTAAATGAAAAAATAACTAAAGGAAGAACAGCTTGTTTTGTTTGTCAAGATTTATCATCTGATGATTATGTAATATATAACGATAAAATTTATTATAATGCTTCATATAATGAAATTTATGCAGCAGATTTAGACGGAAAAAATAACGAATTGTTTTTTAAAATTGATAATGATGGTACCTATCTCCGTGCTAAATTTGTAATGAATAATATCTTATATGTTGAGATGTTTAACAGTAGTGAGAAAAAAACTTATACCGTAAATTTGAATGATAGAAATGATATAAAAGATTACAACTATAATATTAGTCAAGATATTTATAATGGTTATGCATATTGGTATACTGATATGGGTGTATTTAAAGCTAATATAAAAACATCCGAAAAAGAAGAGATAATATCTTCAAATAGTATACAAAAAATAATGTTACATAATAACGATATATACTATTTGCGCTGGGTAGAAAGTCTTAAAAGTCAGGTAATATATAAAAATAATGATAGCAGTATAGTTTATCAATATCAATATGGTACCTCTAATGCTGCTTATAAAGTACAAATAGTTGATGACAGTTTATATGTTTTGGATGGGATTTATTTTGTTAAAATAAACTTATTATCAGAAGAACTAGAAAAAGGAATTAATATGCCATCGAATAATGATAACATTAAATTAACCTTTGGAAATTCTGGGATAATAGCTCAAATCGTAAATAGCAAAATTGTAAGAAAATATGACTATAATTTAAATATGATTAATGATTCGTCGACCGAATTTATTAAAAATAATAATTTAGATGTTTATAGCGACTTTAATTATTTAGGCAATAATTTAATTACTTTATTTTATTCTAGAAGTCGATCGGATGGTTCTGCTGAAGAAACACTGATAATCTTTAATGAAAATACAAATAAAACGGAAAAATATGTAGATATAATTAGTTACACACATGATAACGAAAATATATACATAATAAAAAATGATAAAAACAGTCCAATTTTAAAAGTAAAATATAAATAGTAAAGCAATCGTGCACGCGAAAAATCACGATTGCGACACCTTAGAGCGTCAATTGTATATAACTAACAAAGATAAACTTTGTTAGAATAAAATATTGTATTAGATGAAAAATTAAAAACAAGGATCCAGATGAACTCGTTTCACTCGCCCTTGCTTTTTGTTTTTCATTATAAATCCCAAATATTAATCCTATCCTTATCCGTGAAATGGAAACTTTTACAGTATAAATTTAATACAGATTTTAAAAGTTTGCTTTTTACTAAAAACTGGGCTAATGCCTATTCACTTATCTTAAGATAAGTGATATATTATAGTTAGAAAATTTTTAGTTTGAGACAGGTGGCTACGGTTGAGGATATTCTAAACTCCAAAACCACTGTTGGGAGTTCGATTCTCTCTGCCCCTGCCAAATATGAATTA
>CAYTQE010000064.1:0-4716 GCA_964439985.1 uncultured Muribaculaceae bacterium
AAAGCTGTAACTACATCAATATATAATGGTTCTCCAGCACTACCCTGTTCTTTAGTTCGGTCAAGAACTGCTAATTTTTGAACTGTTTTTGGAATTACTTTTTCTAAATATTTTTTACTAAATGGTCTATATAAATGAACTTCTATCAAACCATAATCTTGTTTTTCTATATTTAAATTATCGACTACTTCTTTTACCGTGTCACAAACTGAACCCATGGAAATTATTATATTTTTAGCTGTATTACTACCATAATAATTAAAAGGTGCATAGTTAGTTTTATTAATCTTATTTAATTTTTCCATTTCTTTTGCTACTACATCAGGTAGATTGTTATAAACTGTATTTTTTCCTTCAGCTATTTGAAAATATACATCTTCATTTTGAGCAGTTCCTTTGGTTATGGCTTTACCTGAGTTAAGAGCCCTTTTTCGAAATTCTATTATTTTTTTTGAATTGACCATTTTTTTAATTTCTTCATTTGATATTTCTTTTATCATATTTAATTCATGACTAGTTCTAAAACCATCAAAGAAATGTAAAAAAGGTATACTACTTTCTATTGCAGATAAATGTGCGATTAAAGCTAAATTATAAGCATCTTGAACATTAGTAGATGCTAGTATTGCAAATCCTGAAGGTCTTACTGCATATATGTCTTGATGATCTCCAAATATGCTAAGTGCATGAGTAGCAATACTTCTTGATGCTACATGGATAACAGCTGGTAATTTTTCACCGGCCATCTTATACATATTAGGTAGCATTAAAAGAAGTCCTTGACTTGATGTAAAAGTTGATGCTAAAGAACCAGAAATAAGTGCTCCATGAAGAGCGCCTGCAGCCCCAGCCTCACTTTGCATTTCTATACATTCTACTTGGTCATTAAAAATATTTTTTGTTTTTAAATTACTTAATAAATCTATTTGACTAGCCATTGGACTAGATGGTGTAATGGGATAAATAAAACATAATTCACTAAAATTGTAAGCCATATTGGCACATGCTGTACCTCCGTCTATAATTTTCATTTAAATCACCCTTTCTATTTTAATTATATTATATAAATGAAATAAAAACAAAGAAAATACTATACTCTTTCAAAAAGTATAGTATTACTATTTTCATATTCTAATATATCTTTGTTTGTAATTTGTTCTAATGATTCTTTGATAATATCCCATTTATTACTATTTCCAATTAAAATATATGTTTCTTCTTTTAATATTTTTGCTAATTTAGAGGTTTCATTATAGAAATATTTTTTACCTTTATAAAATATTAATTCATCCCAAACTACGATTTCATTTTTAGATTCTAATAAATATTCTTCATATACTATTTTATAATTTATATTTACTATGTTTTTAAATACTTGATTAAATGAATATAATTCTACTGGTATTAATTTTTTATTTAATAAAAATAGTACTTTAACTTTTAATAATTTATTATTTATTATATATTTATTAAATTTTTTATTTAATATTTCTATACCTTTATTTATATCATATATTTTATTATCTTTGATGATGTTTTTTTCAAATTCTTTAATTAATAATATTTTTTTTGTTTTATTATAGATATATATATTATTATCAGTTAATTTTATAATATATATAGTATCACGCCCTTAACGCTTTATATTTATTTTTAGTTACTTCTCCACCTTTTATATGTCTGATTTTAATATGGTAATCCATGATACTACTCACTTTATTATATAAATCAAGATCTATAGTTTTTAATTTGGTTTTCATATCTTCATGAATCGTGCTTTTTCCAAGTTTAAAATGTTTTGCAGTTTCTCTTAATGTAGCATTATTATTAATAATATAATTAGCTTCTTTAATTATTCTTTCTTTAATAAATAAACACCCCTAATAAAGTATATATATTAGGGGATGTTTTTAGGATAAATCTTTTAAGTTCATTTGATAAAATGTTTCTGGATTTATATTTATTCCGTTATAAACTACTTCAAATAGTAACATATTTTCACTGTCTGTTTTGATTTTATTTGATCCACTAGTACCGATTATATCTCCTTGTTTTAAAGAATCACCTACAACAACATGAACCTCATTTAAACTCTGATATACTGTAAATAAACTATTAGAGTGTTTAACTGTAACTATATTTCCCATTATATCATCAGCTATTATATCTTCAACAGTACCTTCTAAGACATTTAATATATCAAATTGGTTTTCACTAGTATATAATATCCCTGTATTTGGCATATATGTATTTTCATATAATATTAATGAGTTTTCTTGAATTTTAGCATCATCGCTTTTATCATAAAATCCTTTAGCAATTATTATTCCTTCATTATCATATGGTTTTATAATTTTATCATTAGAATAATTAACAACTGGAACTTCATTATTCTTAATTATACCTCTAAATACATAAGATAGATTATAATAAGACAAAGTAGCTGATTGTAATGTTTTTCCTACTAAAAATAAACTAGTAATTATTGCTCCTATAGAAATAATATATACACATATAATAACCCAACTTTTTAATTTATATTTTGGTTTCATTTAAACACCTTCCTAATAAAAGTTTGAGTAGTTTTTATAAATTTATACTATAAATGTTCTATTTTTATATCCCCATAATAATGTTTGAGTATTTCTTTATAATTATATCCTTTTTTAGCCATTTCATTTGCCCCATACTGACTCATTCCGACTCCGTGACCATAACCTCTAGTTATGATTTTATAACCGCCTAAAGCCTCTTCTATTGTGAAATCTGTTGAACGTAAATTTAAAAGTTTACGAAACTCTATCCCTGAGAAAATAATGTTATTAACTTTTAGGTTATCCACATGATTTGTTTCATTTATATTTATATTTGAGATATCTAATACTTTTGACTCAATTTTTAATTTACTTAATAATTCCTCAGCGCTAAATTCTGTTATAACTTTAAAATTATTCAAGTCTTCGGTTTCAAAAACCGATTCAACACTTATAATAGTATCATCACCAAAGACCGTTAGAGAATTCTCTGTATAACCATTACTCATCGAAAAATAAAAGGTTTTAAGTACTTTTCCTTTCTTTTTTACAACTAGACCTTTAGTTTCGTTTACTAGTTTTTTTATTTTTTCATAATATATTGGGTAGTCCGATTGCCATTTTTCTATCATTTCATCTTTAGATAAATATATTTGATCATTTATTGTTGATGTTATTTTAAATGATCCGTCTAATGAGTCTTTACTTAATACGTAGCTTCTAGCCGCAATTGCTTGAGCCTTTAATGCCTCTTCATTAAATAAAGCAGGCATCTCTCCGGCAACTACTCCAATTACATAATCCTCTAAATTTATAGAGATATTTTTATCACTTAATTCAATTAATATTTCTTGTTGATCTTTTTCATTTTTAAAAAAAGCAGCTTTGCCTTTAAATACAAAACTACTTATACTAATTGGTATTAAAAATATTATTACTAATATGAGTCTTTTTATAATATCACTCCTGTAATATTCTACTATATTCTAGAAAATTTATTACAAAACTTGCAAGTAAATAACCAAGTCCGAAGGATAATAGAATTATTAATATTTTAGCTTCCAGCTCATGATTTTTTTTAAAAAAATTGTTAAAATTAATTCCAGATAACGCATAAACCGAAATTAAAACAGAGATTGCATATATTAATGCTTTATACATTGTTGTTCTTCATATTTAGCAATTTTATTATTTCTTCTAATATGCCTTTCTTCTTCACTAAAGTTAGTATTAATAAATACATCAATTATTTTTAATATTTCCTCTGTTTCATTTTTAGCGCTGATTGCTAAAATATTAGCATTGTTATGTTTTTTTGCAAGTGATGCCTCATTTTCATTTGAAACATGAGCACATCTTACATTTTTAACTTTATTTGCTGCTATAGACATTCCTATTCCGGTTCCGCACATTAAAATACCTAAATCAGCTTCTTTATTTGCTACTAGCTTACCAACATTAAAAGCAAAATCTGGATAGTCATCAAGTGGATTGTTTGCAGGGCAGTTATCAATAACTATATTTCCTTCTTTTTCTAAATGGGTTATTATCTTTGCTTTTATATTTGACCCATTATGGTCTATTCCTATTGCTATTTTCACTTTATCACCAAGTTCAGTGTATCATTTTATTAAATATTTTACAATAAAAAAACTAGAAATTCTAGTATTGTTATTATGCAGTTTCTTCGATATTGTATTTACGATTAAACTTTTCTACTGCTCCAGTTTTTTTGTGACCGCTTGATTTTTTATTATAAAATGGATGACATTCATTGCATACTTCAATTTTATGCACATCTACATTAGATAATGTTTCAAACGTTGCTCCACATGCACATGTAATTGTGCAGTTTTTCATTACTGGATGGATTCCCTTTTTCAATTATAATTCTCCTCCCGCCATAGCTATTAATAGCTATAGAAATTCGTACTGATTTATTATATTCTAGTTTCTAATAAAAATCAAGTGTCTATAAGCCTTATTTTTCCTCCAACTGATGAAAGCTTTTCAACTATTTTTTCATATCCTCTTAAAATATGTTCTATATTTGTAATAGTAGTTATCCCTTCAGCAAGCATGCCAGCTACTAACATTGCCGCTCCAGCTCTTAAATCTGTTGCTACTACAGTTCTGCCTATTAATTCTGTTTTACCATTTATTAAAGCACTTTGATCAAATA
>CAYTQE010000065.1:0-4398 GCA_964439985.1 uncultured Muribaculaceae bacterium
AAACAGATTATGATCAATTAGGAGATTTAGGTAAAACATTTAACGCTAGTATTGTTTTAGAAAATTATGAGCCTTAAACTAAGTGAATAAATATTTAATCTACAATTAATAAATATATAACAGAATTAAGGAGTATATGAGCATAGATGAATATAAAAGTTTTATAGATGAGTTGTTTTTATATAAAAATGATCAGTATAAAGAATTTTCTAGTAAGTTAATTATTAATTCTAAAGAAATGATAGGGGTAAATATTCCTACTTTAAGAAAAATAGCCAAAAAAATATCTATTAGTGATATAGATTCTTTTTTAGATATTTATCAAGGTAAATATTTTGAAGAAACTCTAGTTTTAGGTCTTGCTTTAGGTTATTTAAAAGATAAAGAAGCTTTATCTAAATATATAATTTTATATAGTAAAGAAATAACTGATTGGTCCTTATGTGATACTCCTGCTATTAATATGAAATTAATAAGAAGTAATAATGAATATTTTTTTCCTTATATAAAAGAACTTATTAACAGTAAAGAAGAATTTCAAGTAAGATTTGGTTTAATACTTCTTCTTAGTCATTATTTAAATGATCAATATATAGATTATATACTTGATTTATGTATTAATATTAAAACCGATAAATATTATATTAATATGGCAATAGCATGGTTATTATGTGAATGTTATATCAAATATAAAAGTAATACTGATAAATATATTAATTCTAAATATTTAGATAAGTTTGTATTAAATAAAACTATTTCTAAAATATGTGATTCTTTTAGAGTAGATTCTAAAGAAAAAGAAATGTTAAAAAAAAGAAGAATTTAATTTTTCTTCTTTTCTTTTAAATGAGTATAAAATGTAAATATAATTATCATTAAAAGTGATGTAAATATTACGACCATAAAATTTGCTGTTAAGTGTTTAACTATTTCTAACATACCTATATTAGCATAATATATTTCTTTTATATGAGTAAGTGGAACTGTAAACATTGTGTCTATTATAAAAGCTATAAAAATAGCAAGTGAATAACTTAAATATTTATTAGTGTATGATTTTAAGGCTTCATAAACAGAAATCAATATATTATGTGAAAAGTAATATATTAAAATAAATCCAATTAAGTTTAATTCGGGATATTGAATAACTATATTTCCTAGAACCATACTGTTTGGGGTTAAAATATTTCTAAGTGAGTCTTCTATAGCAGATGAGTCTAAATTACCAGAAATAGTACATAATAAAGTAGATAGGATTAAAAATATTATCATTATTTTAGTAGTGATTTTGATGATGTTTTTTCCATCTTTATATTTAGTCCAGTTTATTATAAGTATAGGAATTAAGAATGTAAAAGAATATATAAAAGTAGATATACTTACATTTAAATTAGGCGCTAAGTATACATATTTTTCTCTAAAAATAATTACTAAAATTAATAAAGTTATTAGCATCACACTAAGATTTAAAGGTCCCTTTTTCATCTATTTCACCTTATTATAAATATACACTGTATTAAATATGTTGTCAAATAGAATGTTATGCTTTGATTTTATTTAATTTTATGTTATATTTAATGTAGAAAAATACAAAATAAGACAAGGGAGTGTATTTATGAAAAAATTTCTTGTTGTGTTAATGGGGATGCTGATTTCACCATTATATACAAATGCTTTAGCAGTATCAGAAACATTTAATGTTGGTGATAGAGTAAAAGTTTTAGTTTCAGAAGAAAGTGAGCCTATTGGTCATGAGTTTTTTGTAATTAAACCATCAGCAGCAGGAGATCCATTTGTATGGATGATTTTAAATGAAAATGTTATGGATGAATATGGTAATTCAATAACAGTTTTTGATGAAGTAATACCTGGAGAACATGAGGATTTAACTGATTGGACTAAATCTTTAGCGTATCAAGTTTTACATAATGCTACAGCTTCATGGCGAGATCGTATAGATGATCCAGCAGAATCAATTAGATTATTACAAGTTCAAGATTTAATAGATATGGGAATTGAAAAAAATTCAGTAACTGGTGAATATGAAATTAAGGGTAATAGAAAACAAATTGCTCCAATTAAATTATCGGAAGGTTATCCAGGAATGGAAAAACCAGAAAGTGCTTATAATTACTGGACTCAAATTTATGATACAGAAGCAGATGAAACATCAGTTTATGCAGTTGTTTTAAATGATGATTATGATGGTGATTCTTTAACTCCACTTGCATATGTTAGATCTCATGAGATTACATCGATAGATGATAATTATGAGTTTGTTATAAGACCAGTTATAAAAATTCATAAAATGTATATTGATTGTTTTATAGAAGATGGAACAACTACAGTTTTAAGTCCGCCAACAGCTGAGGTAAAAATGCCTTTTGAAGTTGTAGGTTTAATAGCAATTGCTGGAGTAGCTTACTTCTTAATAAGAAAAAAAGAAATTTTTAATCAAATCTAAGGCTTTATGCCTTTTTTTTCTTGAGTAATTATTATATAATGTTAAAGAAAGTAGGAAAGTATGAAAAGGGTTATAGTTGCAATAGTTTCTGTTTTATTAACGTTTATAGGTGTTACATTTGTTGTTTCGGCAATCATCTTAAATAGCGATAAAATATTAAATAGTTTTAGTATTATTAATATTGAAAATGTCTCTAATATATTTACAATTAACTTTGAAAAAGTAAAAGCAGCTGAGTACTATGATGTTGTCGTTTATGATGAAGATAATATTTCTATCTATTCAAAATCTATTTACAAAACTAATACTAAAATTGAATTAAAAGATATTGAATATAATTCTAAATATAAAATAGTTATTTATGCTTATGACAAATTAGGAGATAGTATTGGGGTAGTAAATCCTTATATCTTTACTTATACTGAACCTACATTTGATTATAGTAATAATTTAGTATTAACTGATAATAAAGATTATGAGTTGGTGATTAAAGGTAATTTATCTAAAAAAACATATTTTATTAGAATTTCTGATAATGGTTATAAATTAAAAGAGGAAAAATTAACTAATAATACATATATTATTAATAATAAATTTTATACTGATCTAGAACAAAAATTAGATATCGAAATTATAGATGGGATAATATCAATTGATAAAATATCGTTATATAATAATATAAGTCCTGTTAGTGATATTAAAATAAATACTCCAGGTAATGAAGATGTATTAGATTATAAAGATGTTGCTCTTGATTATAGTGGCGGAGATAATGCTTCAAGTTATTTATTACAAATTTTTAAAGGAAATGACATAATTAAAGAAACTGAAGTTAAAAAAAATAGGGCAGTTATATCATCTAATTTATTTGAAAAAGCTGAAAATTATAAAATTAAAATAATAGCTAAATATAAAGATTATGCTCAGTATTCTAAATCTGATGTAGTAGAATTTAAAATGAATGAAAAAGATACTTTAAAACCTGCTTATATTAATATAAATCCTAAGTATGTTAAAGCTGGAACTAGTATTGCTTTAAATAATCCTAATTCTGATGGTAATATATTTTATACAATTAATGGACTTGATCCAGTTACTAATGGCATTAAATATACAGATCCTATTATAGTTACTAATAACTTGGTTTTGAAAACTGTTGTTATGGAACCTAATAAAAATAATAGTATAATAAGTGACTTTGATATTAATGAGTTTAATTTAAATATTGGAACTAAAGATAATATATCTATTTATTTAAGTCCATCTAATCAAGATGGCAATATTGGGGTTATAGAAGCAGGATATACTAATGAAATGAAAGAGATGAATGATTTAACTAATTATTTAGAACAAAAATTAAAAGATAATGGCGTTAAAGTTTATCGCAATAATTCTTATGGGAATCTTAATTTATGGACTAGTGATTCAAGATATTATGGTGTCGATTTACATTTAGCTATTCATTCTAATGCGAGTATAAGTCATACTGTTTATGGTATAGAAACATGGATTGATAAAGAAAATAGCAAAACCTATAGTTTATCTAACTTGATTCAAAACGCTTTAATTGGAATATATTATAATGAAGAGCCGATTGCTAATAGAGGAATTAAATATGCGTATGGTTCTTTAGGAGAAGTAAGTGAATTATTAGTACCTTTTGGGATACTACTTGAAATAGGACATCATGATTATGAAAAAGATGCTGCTTGGATAATGCAAAATAAAGAATTAATTGCTAATACTGTAGCTGATACTATTTTAAAATATTTTGGCATAATTTGATGAATAGCTTTTATCTAACTTAAATAATTATTATGATAAGGTTAGGTGATTGAATATGGTAGAAATATATAATGAATTGATTGACAAGATTGCAGATTTCAATATAAATTTAGCAGAAATTGAAATTATATCAAAGTTAGAAAAGTAGG
>CAYTQE010000066.1:0-4381 GCA_964439985.1 uncultured Muribaculaceae bacterium
TATTTAATTGAAATAATGTATAATTATGCTAAAATAGAATTGATAGTAGATATTGGATATTTAAAAGAAGCAATTACAAATGCGATGATTATTTTATCTACAATCAATTATAATGATGACATCATTAATAATATGATGGGTGAAGATATTTTAAACTTTAATGAAGAACAGTTAAATATTTTCGATGTACATGATAGGGAAAGTAATTTTATTGAATATGTTCAAAGATATGACACATACGAAGATGAAATGCCAGATCCGGATTTAATTAATTAAGGAGCGTATAAACGTGGGAGTATTTAAAAAACTAAAAGATGTCTTATTTGATATTGAGGAAGATGAATTACCAGTAATTACTAAACAAGAAGAAAAAAAAGAACCAGAAATAAAAACGCCTAAATATAAAGAAGAAAATACAATAAAAGAAATTAAAATTCCAAAAGAAGAAATTTTAGAAAGAGAAATACTAACATCAGATTCTACTTTTAATTTCCCTTTAGATATTGATGATGAACCTATATCAAGAAGTAGTCGTAATTTTGAGAAAAAAGAAGAACCTATTTATAAACAAGATACTAGAAATTATGTTTTTAATGAAGAACAAAAAAAGAAAAAAGAGCAATCAGCTTTTAAACCAACCCCGATTATTTCACCAGTATATGGAATATTAGATCAAAACTATAGTAAAGATGATATTATTGTTAAAACTGATATCGGAGTAAAAGGACCTAATTTAGATGAGGTAAGAAAAAAAGCTTATGGTATTAAAGATAAAAAAGAAGAACCAGTAGTTAAAAAAAATCATATTAAAACTATTGATGAAATTTTAATTGAAGAAGATATTGAACAATTAGAAGTAAAAAATACTCCATCACTTAAGGTTGAAGATGATGAGTTACCAGATGAACCTTATAGTGATCAAAAAGCTGATCTTAACATAGAAGATACAATTGAAACGGATTTATTTAACTTAATAGATTCTATGTATGAAGATAAAAAAGAAAGGGATGAAGAATAATGGAAGCACTTACAACAATATTACCTATTATTATTTACTTTTTATTAATTATTTTATTAGTTATTGTAATTATTTTAGGAATTAAGATTATAATAGCAATAGATAAAGTAAATGAAGCAATTGATGATATTAGAAATAAAGTTGATTCTTTAAATGGAATGTTTAAAATAGTCAATTTTGCATCTGATAAGTTAAACTATCTAGGTGTTAGAGCGGTAGATTCAATAATGGCATTTATCAATAAAATATTTGGATTAAGTGGAAAGGATGACACTGATTATGAGTAAAAGAAAAAAATGTGGTTTACTAACTGGTTTATTAGTAGGAACAGGATTAGGAGTATTATTCGCACCTAAGAAAGGTTCAGAAACTAGAAAAGAACTTGCCAATAAAATAAATGAGCTAAAAGATAAAGTAAAAGAAATAGAAATTGAAGATGTTAAAGAAACTATTTCTGATAAAATAGATGAATTAAAACTAGAACTAGCTGATCTAGATAGTGAAAAAGTTGAAGCAATAGCTCGCAAACAAATGGTAAATATAAAAAATAAAGCCGAAGATTTATATAAACTAGCACTTGATAAAGGAACTCCAGTATTACAAAAAGCGGCAGCTGAAGTAAGAGATAAAACAATCGAATTATTAAATAATGCTGCTGAAAAATTAGAAGATACAAAAAAAGAAGAAAAACCTAAAAAAACTACTAAAAAATCTTAAAACGCAAATATGCGTTTTTTTTCTAAAAAAATTGAATAATATTGTCTCTTTTGATATAATTTGAGAGAGGATAGATAATATGAAGTTAAGTTTATTATTTGATGATAATCAAGAAGAATCAATTGTGTATTTAGAAAATGAAGTAATAATTACTACTTATAGTTCTAATCAAGTACAAGCTTTATTAATAAATGAAGATTTAAAACAAGAAAATCTTCAATATCGCCAAATGGCAATAGCTGATATTGATAATTATGAGTTAGAAGATTTACAAACTGAAAAAGAAAAAAATATAGAAATAATAAAGTTAATTGAAAAAACAATTAAAAAAAGTTTAGATCTTAATGATTTTAATATTTTTGAAATCCAGTTTATTGATCATATAAATTTATTTAATTATGTGAAATTTTTAGAAAAACTTAATAATGATATAATTATAAATGCTAGTAACTTAAATAAAGAAAATATTGAAATATTAAAAACAATTAATTTTAAAAAAGAACCTTTAATAAGTTATGAACTTAATACTAAATTAACTCCGTTATCAGATTTTCTTGAAACTATGGATATAATTTCGACAATTGAAAATGCTATTACAAGATTTTCACTTTCAAAATTAGAACAACAAATGTTATTATTTGATTTAATTAGAAGTAGGATATATAAAGTAGGTAATGAAGATGATTATGCATCATCAAGAGATTTAAATAGAGTCTTAAAAGAAGATGAAATAGTTTGTGCTGGTTATGCTAATATATTTGCAGCAGTATCTAATCATTTAGGAATACCTACATTTGTAAAAACTTATATTTCAACAGTTGATGAAAAAAGTGGGCATGCTACTAATGTATCGTATTACTATGATTCATTTTATAATAAAGCATTTACACTTGAGTTTGATGCAACCTGGAATAGCAAAAAAAATGCTTCAGATAAAAATTGGATTAACGATTATAATTTTTTTGCTCAACCAGAAAGTATTGCTTCCTTTATTAAAGAAAAACGTTCATTAACAGTCTGTAATAGTCTTAATCAAGATATAGAAACTACTTATCAAAGATATCTATATTTTTTAGAAAATGGAGCTTTACCATTTTGTTTAAATAATGTTATTAAAAAATTTGTTAATTTATTAAAACAAATAAGTATCTATCATGAAGATAATAATAAAATAGAATTTTTTGATAATTTCTTAAATGAACTAACAGGGGAATCAAATGTTAATCCTGATTTTATAAAAAAATTATTTTTAGAAAATCAAGATAATCATCATAAAGTAATTCCTTTAGAAATATTTCTTAAAGCTTTATATCGAGTTAGAAGAATAGAACATAGTTTAGATCCAAAAGAATATCCTTTAGATTATAAAATAATTGAAGAAATATGTAGTAATAAATATACATATGATAAATTACTATTAAAACTTTTAGTTAATAAAGAAAATATAGAGAACATAGATGTATTAAAATACATTCCATCTAAAATAAAAAATAAAATTGGTTATGATATCAGTATGATGAAACTGTTACATCAATTAAGAAATGTATCTAAAATCCAAGAAGAAAAAAGTTTGACAACTAAATAATCTTCTGTTATACTCACTTTGTTAGCGAAGATTGGATTTACAACCCAGGAGCTAAATCGTATTACTAGCGTTAAAAGTATAAAGAAGCATGATAATCATGAATTAAGGTGGTACCGCGGGGTTTTACTCGTCCTTTAGTTTATGATTTTTTTAATGGAGGATAAAATGAGAAAATTTGAAAAAATAAGCTTTGAACAATTTAAAAAAGATGTTAGTGATGATATAAAATTGTATCAAAGTTATTTGTTACCAAGACGAAAAACAAAAAACTCGGGAGGCTATGATATATTTTCTTTAATAGATTATCAGTTAGAATCAGGAAAATCAGTTATTATTCCTACTGGAATAAAATATATATCTCCACCAGATGAAGTCTTTATGATTTTAATTCGTAGTTCACTAGGGTTTAAATATGGAATTAAACTAGCAAATCAAGTTGGATTAATAGATGCTGATTATTATAATAATGAAACTAATGAAGGACATATACTATTAAAGTTAGAAAATACAAGTAAGGAAACATTTATAATAAAACAAGGTGATGCTATTGCACAAGGTGTTTTTATCAAATATAATATAGTTGATAATGAAGAAGAAATAAATACTGAAAGGACTGGTGGGATTGGTTCCACCACAGGTAAATAAAATGAAATTATTTGAAGAATTAAAATGGCGAGGATTAATCAATGATATATCTAGCCCTAAACTAGAAGAGCTTATTAATAATGGAGGACTTACTTTTTATATAGGTACTGATCCTACTGCAGAATCAATGCATATAGGTCATTATTCATCATTTTCAGTAGCTAAAAGATTAGCAGATGGTGGACACAATCCAATCCTTTTAGTAGGTGGTGCTACTGGATTAATAGGTGATCCTAAAGCTGATTCAGAACGACCAATGATAACTAAAGAAGAACTGGATAAAAATTATAAAGGATTACGTAAACAAGTAGAAGATATATTTGGTTTTGAAGTGGTTAATAACTATGATTGGTCAAAAGAGATTAACTTTATTGATTATTTAAGAGATTATGGTAAATATTTTAGTTTAAATTATA
>CAYTQE010000067.1:0-4376 GCA_964439985.1 uncultured Muribaculaceae bacterium
AAATAGATTAGTAAAAAGCGTCCTAAAAGGAAAAGGGCTAACCCCTCCTAAGGGGCAGGTCGAACGTTCGAATCGTTTCGAGGACGCCATATATATTAATATAAAAGGATACAATGTATTCTTTTTTATTCACTTTTATGATAAAATTATAAGGTAGTGAGGAAGAAAAATGAAAGAACCTTTATTATATAAAATAGTTAGACCAATTATTCTGTTATGGTTTTATCCAACGTATAAACCTATATTTATAAATAGAAAGACTATTCCTAAAAAAGGAAGAGTTATACTAGCTGGAACTCATACTAGTAAATTAGATGGTTTCCTCTTAGCGGCATCTACTAGAAGACCTGTTAGGTATATAGCTAAAGATGAACTATTTAAAGGAATAGGTAAATATTTTTTTAAAGCTTGTGGATTTGTACCAGTAAATCGCCAAATTAAAGATACTACAGTTGTACCAGCTGGTATAAAATTACTAGAAAACGAATCTTTAATAGGTATTTTCCCAGAAGGTACCATTAACAAAACTAAAGATCTCATTATGCCTTTTAAGAAAGGCGCTGTGAAAATGGCTATAGAAGGTGAAAGCCCAATAGTTCCATTTGCAATTATCGGAGAATATGAAAAATACAAAAAAAATGTTAAAATAATATTTGGTGATCTTTATTATCCAGAATCAAGTGATATAAATAAAGAAAACCAAATATTAGAAAACAAAGTAAAAAATATAATAACAGAAGCGAGAGTAAATATATGAATTTTATAAGTAAAGTTTTTAGTAAGGACTATTCAGAAGAACGTTTAAAACCATTTGGAGATTCTATTACCCATTTAGATTATCCATCATGTGCACTTCACGAATTATTAGAAGAAACAGTAAATAAATATCCAAAACTAATAGCGTATGATTATTTCGGTAAAGAAGTAACATATCAAAAATTTTATAATAAAATTGTCCATACAGCTAAAGCTCTAAAAGAATTAGGAATTAAAAAAGGGGATAGAGTTACAATCTGTATGCCTAATACACCTGAGGCAATAACTTTCTTTTATGCAATTAATATGGTTGGAGCTACAGCAAATATGATTCATCCACTATCAAGTGAAAATGAAATTGAATATTATATTGAAGTATCAAAAAGTAAATATATATTAGCGGTAGATTTATTAAAAAACAGAATTTTAAAAGCAACAAAAAATTTAAATGTTGAACGTATTATTTTAGCAAGTGTATCAATTAGTATGCCTAAGATAATAAAAACTGCTTATTTCGCTCAGCAATATGTTAAAAAAGTGACTAATAAAACTAATGTTCAAACTGAAGAATTAGATGAAAGTAAAATCATTCTATGGGATGAATTTGATTCTTTAGGTTTCGCATATAACCAAGAAGATTATAAAGTAAAAGTTAATAGTGAAGAAGAAGCAGTCATTCTTTATAGTGGTGGTACAACTGGAAAACCTAAAGGAGTACTTTTATCAAATAACGCGATAAACTCTATGGCACTTCAAGCTATAAGTAGAATAGAATCTGCTCAACCAGGAAAATCAGTATTATCAATTTTACCAATTTTTCATGGATTTGGATTAGCTTGTTGTATTCATACAGTACTAATTGCTGGAGTAAAATGTTATTTAATTCCTCAGTTTAAACCAGAAGAATTGCCTAAATTAATTAAGAAAAAGAAACCTAATTTATTAGTAGGTGTACCAACACTATTTGAAGCTTTAGCTAGTAGTGATGAACAATCAAAAACATATTTAAAATCAGTAACTGACTGTATATCAGGTGGTGATATATTAAAACCTGAATTACGTAAAAGAGTTAACACATACTTAGCTGAACATGGTTCATCTGCTCAGTTAAGAGTAGGGTATGGTTTAACTGAAAGTGTCGCGGTAGTAACCCTAGCACCTAGCTTTTATTATAAAGAAGGCGCAATTGGTTTACCAATGCCAAATACGGAAGTAAAAATATTTAAACTAGATTCTTTTAAAGAATGTAAGACCAATAAAAAAGGGGAAATATGTGTATCTGGTCCAGCTATGATGATGGGATATTTAAACGAACCAGAAGAAACTAAAAATACTTTAGTAAAACATCCAGATGGTAAAGTATGGCTTCATACAGGAGATATTGGTTATAAAAATCATGAAGGGATAGTATTTTTTGAATCACGTTTAAAAAGAATGATTATTACTAGTGGTTATAATATATATCCACAATATATGGAATATCTTCTAGCGCTTCATCCAGCAATAGAAACAGCAGTAGTAGTAGGAGTACCACATCCATATAAAAAACAAGTTCCTGTTGCTAATATTGTTTTAAAAGAAAATTATGCGCCAAGTGATGATTTAACAATAGGCATAAAAACTTATTTAGAAAAATCAGTTGCTAAATATTCAATGCCTATAGCATACGAATATATTAAAACAGTTCCTAAAACTTTAATAGGGAAAGTTAATTATAAAAAATTAGAAGAAGATTGTACGAAAAAATATGGGAATAATAAAAAATGAAAAAAGAAGATCATTATTACAAATATAAATTTTTAAAAGTTATTTTGGGTATTTTATTTAAAATATTATATCGACCTAAAATTATTAATAAAGAAGCAATTCCTATTGATGGGCCAATAATTATAGCTGGTAATCACTTTCATTTATTTGACCAAAATTTAGTAATTATTTCAACTAAAAGAATGCTTCATTATATGGCTAAGATAGAATATTTTCAAAATCCTAAAACTGCTTGGTTCTTTAAAATGGCAGGATGTATTCCAGTAAATCGAGCGATTAAAGATGAAAGTGCTAGTCAAAAGGCCATAGAAGTTTTAAATAATGGATATGCACTTGGTATATTCCCAGAAGGAACAAGAAATAAAACTAACCAGTTTTTACTACCATTTAAATATGGTGTAGTATCACTAGCGCAGAAAACTGGAGCAACAATAGTTCCTTTTGCTATAACTGGAGAATATAAAATATTTAAAAGAAATCACTTAAATATAAGATTTGGGACACCATTTGTAGTTCCCAAAGATGATGATTTAAAAAAAGCTAATGAACATTTATTTAAAGAAATTTCGGAATTAAAAACGAAAGGATTAAAAGATAAATAGTGGAAAATATAAAAATAGAAAAAAATGAATATAAAGTAATAAAAAAATTAAAATCTGATGATAAAACATATTATTACACTCTTGATTTAAATAATGATAATGAAGTAGTTATTTTATATCAAAATAAATCTGATGATAAAATAGAAAAAGTAGAAGAAAGAGATTATCCTATTTTAATGAATAAATTCGCTTTAAAATAGGATTTTATTCTGGAGTTAAAGAAATGAAAATATTAGATGGCAAAAAACTAAGTGAAAACATATTATTAGATTTAGATAATAAAATAAAATTATTAAATCTTTCTTTGGCTGTTATTCAAATAGGAGATTCTTTAGCAAGTAATGTTTATATTAAGCAAAAAGAAAAAGTTTGTCAGAAATTAAATATAAAATTTAATCATATTAAACTTTCAAATGATGTTTCCGAAGATAAAGTATTAAGTATTATTGATAACTTAAATAAATTGAAAACAACAGGAATTTTAATTCAATTACCGATTCCGAAACATTTAAATATAATTAAACTTCAAAACTCGATTAATTATCAAAAAGATGTAGACGGTTTAAACTACTTTAATGTTAATCAATTAATAAATAATAAAGAAGGAATAATACCGTGTACTGCTAAAGGGATTATTACTTTATTAAAAAGTTATAATATAAAAATGGAATCAAAGAATGTTGTTATAGTTGGAAGAAGTAGTTTAGTAAGTAAACCATTATTTAATTTAATGCTTAATGAAAATGCCACAGTAACAATTTGTCATTCTAAAACAAAAGAATTAAAAAGTATAACTAAAAATGCTGATATTTTAATTGTCGCAACTGGAGTTAAACATTTAATAAAATCAGACATGGTTAAAGAAGGTTCAGTAATAATAGATGTTGGTATAAATAAAATAGATAATAAATTATATGGTGATGTCGATTTTGAACATGTGAAAAAGAAGGTATCTTACATTACCCCAGTTCCGGGTGGAATAGGTCCGATGACTATATGTTCATTAATTGAAAATCTTTATGAAGCCTATTTATTACAAAATAAAATTAAAGATCTTGATGTTTGAATAATCTAAGTAGTTTGCTATAATATTACTAAGCCGAATTAGTTAAGTGGTATAACAGGCCCATGGTAAGGGTCAGTCGAAAGTTCGATTCTCTCATTCGGCACCAGATTGATAGGAAACTCGAACTTTAAGTTTCGAGAGTAATAAATTACTAACTAGAAATAGTTGGTTTTTTTGTTATTTAA
>CAYTQE010000068.1:0-4373 GCA_964439985.1 uncultured Muribaculaceae bacterium
AGATATTTAATGGGAGTGGGAGATCCAATTGATTTAATTGAAGGAGTAATCAGAGGTGTTGATATATTTGACTGTGTTATTCCAACTCGTCTTGCTCGTCATGGACATGCTTATACTAAATATGGTAAAATAAACTTGCGTAATGCAAAATTTAAAGAAGATTTTACTGCTCTTGATAAATCTTGCGATTGCTATGCATGTAGTAATTATACTAAAAGTTATATAAGACACTTAATAGTAGCAAATGAAACATTTGGAGCTAGATTATTATCAATTCACAATATATATTTTTTAATTAATATTACTAAAGAAATCAGATCTGCTATTAAAGAAGATAAATTACTAGAATATCGCCAACAATTTATAAAGGAGTATTATGGAAAAGATTAAATTAAGTTATTTAATATATTTTATAGCGGGAATGGGAATTATTATTTTAGGAGTTTCAGCTTATAAAGCCGAAAAAAATCATGAAAGTAAACTATATCATGTACTCCATAGTAAAATAAAAGAAACTGCTCTTGAGTGTTATTTAAATAATGATTGCATTGAACAAATAACTTTAGAATACTTATATCAAGCTGGTTATTTAGAAGAATTATTTGATCCAGTTACAAAAGAAAAATTAGATAGTAATATGTGTTTAGAATATATTAATGAGGAAGTGAAATTTTGTTCATAAACTTCTTTTTTAATTTACAGAAAGTAGGAGACTATGTTAAAAATATTTAAAAATTTAAATAAAAAAGAAACACTATTAATTATAATAGTGATTTTATTAACTGCATTTCAAGTTTTTCTTGATTTGAAAGCACCTGAATATATGTCAGAGATAACTAAACTTGTTCAAACTGAAGGAAGTAAAATTAAAGATATTTTAGTTCAAGGTGGTTTTATGATGTTATGTGCTCTTGGCAGTTTAGCAGGAGCTATATTAGTTGGTTATTTAGCATCATATATTTCATCATCTTTTTCTTATCGTTTAAGAAAAAGATTATTTACTAAAGTTGAAGATTTTAGTATGGAAGAAATTAAGAATTTTTCAACTAACAGTTTAATCACTAGAACAACAAATGATGTATCACAAGTACAAATGTTTTTATCAGCTGGTATGCAAATTATTTTAAAATCACCAATCCTAGCAATATGGGCGATTTTAAAAGTAGTTGATAAAAGTCCTGAATGGACAACTTTAACTGCTAGTTCAGTAATCTTTATTGTTATATATATTATTATTCTAATTTCTTTAGTTTTACCAAAATTTAAAAAAGTTCAAAACATGATAGATAGTTTAAATGGTATAGCTAGAGAAAACTTGATTGGAATTAGAGTTGTAAGAGCATTTAATGCAGAGGATTATCAAGAAAATAAATTTTCTGATATTAATAATAAATTAACTAAAATTCAAACTTTTATTCAAAGAACTATGTCTACACTTCATCCTCTAATGCATTTAACTATGTATCTAATGTCAGTTGGAATTTATATTATAGGAGCTCAGTTAATTGAATCAGCAAATCTAACTTCAAAATTAACTATCTTTAGTGATATGGTGGTGTTTTCAACCTATGCGATGATGATTTTAATGTCTTTCGTAATGCTAGCGATGATATTTATTATTTATCCAAGAGCCAGTGTTTCAGCTAACCGTATAAGTGAAGTACTTAATACATTTAATAAAATAAAAGATGGTAATATTGATAAAGATATAACTCAAATTAAAGGTAAAGTAGAGTTTAAAAATGTTTCTTTTAAATATCCAGATGCAGATGAATATATGCTTCAAGATATATCATTTAAAATAAACCAAGGAGAAACCTTTGCAATTATAGGATCAACTGGTTCAGGCAAATCAACCTTAATAAATTTATTACCTAGGTTTTATGATGTGACAAAAGGAGAAATTCTAATAAATGAAATAGATGTAAGAAATTATAAACAAGAATTTTTAAATCAAAAAATTGGTTATGTTCCTCAAAAAGCTGGTATGTTTAGCGGAACAGTATCTGAAAATGTTGGTTATGGAAATAATGGTAAAAATAAAACTACTGATAAATTAAAAAGAGCAATTGAAATAGCTCAAGCTAAAGACTTTGTAGAAAAACTAGAAGATAAATACGATTCTCACATAGCTAGAGGTGGAACTAATGTATCTGGTGGTCAAAAACAAAGATTATCAATAGCCAGAGCTATCGCTACTGACCCTGAAATATATATATTTGATGATACGTTTTCGGCTCTTGATTATAAAACGGATTTAAAATTAAGACAAGAATTAAAAAAACATACTAATGAATCTACCAGTATTATTGTTTCTCAAAGAATAGGAACTATTCTTCATGCTGATCAAATTTTAGTGTTAGAAAAAGGTAAAGTAGCTGGATTAGGGACTCATAATGAATTATTAAAAACTTGTAATGTATATCAAGAAATAGCCTTATCGCAGTTAAATGAAAAAGAGGTGGTAATATGAAAAACAATAAATCTCCTCAAAACTTACAAGGAAGAAGAGGAACTAGTGAAAAACCAGAAAACTTTTCCGTAGCAATTAAAAAGTTAATTATATATGGTAAAAAATATTGGCCTATAGTAATAATATGCTCACTTCTAGCGATATTTGGATCAATAATATCAATTGTTGCGCCTAATAAAATAAGTGAATTAACTGACTTAATAACTGTTGGTTTAAAAGGAAATATAGATTTTATTAATGTGAAAAAATTATCAACAATTTTAATTATTATTTACTTAATTAGTTCTTTAATTAATTTAGTTCAAAATATTATTATGGTTAATGTCTCAAATAAGTTTTCTAGAAATTTAAGAGAAGATATTTCTAAAAAAATAAATAGATTACCACTTAAATATTTTGATAACAATCCTTATGGAGATATATTATCGAGAATTACAAATGATGTTGATACAATTAATAGTACTCTACAAAATAGTATAGTTTCTTTAATTAGCTCTGGAGCTTTATTAATAGGAGTTATATTTATGATGTTTTATACAAACTGGATTATGGCTACAACAACAATTATTTCTACTTTAGTTGGATTTCTATTATTATTAATTATTTTAAATAAATCAGAAAAATACTTTCGTGATAGACAACAAGCTTTAGGAGATTTAAATGGTCATATAGAAGAAATATATTCTAATCACAATATAGTTAAAGTCTATAATGGTCAAAGAGATTCTAATCTTAAATTTGATTTATATAACCAAAAAGAATATACAGCTAATCGAAAAAGTCAGTTCCTATCAGCTATTATGCAACCAATTATGATGTTTTCAGGAGATTTTAGTTATGTAATAGTCTGTGTTGTTGGAGCAATACTTACTAGTCAAAATATAATTACTTTCGGAGTTATTATGGCTTTTATTTTATATATAAGAATATTTACTGGACCACTGCGCCAAATAGCAATGGGACTAGGTCAAATGCAAAGTGCTGCATCTGCTGGTGAAAGAGTATTTCAGTTTATTGAAGAAAAAGAAATGGGGGCAGAAAAAGAAAAATCAAAATATTTAAAACCAAAAGATGTTAAAGGGAATATCGAATTTAAAAAAGTTAATTTTGGTTATAATGAAAAAGATTTAGTAATTAAAAACTTTAGTGCTAAAGCTAAACCTGGTGAAAAAATTGCTATAGTTGGTCCAACTGGTGCAGGAAAAACTACATTAGTAAATTTACTAATGAGGTTTTATGATATTAACGATGGGGATATATTAATTGATAAAATTTCAATAAAAGATTTAACAAGAAAAAATATTAGAGAATTGTTCATAATGGTTCTTCAAGATACTTGGTTATTTGAAGGAACTATAAGAGAAAATATCGTTTATAATAAAGAAAATATAACCGATGATACAATTAAAGAGGTATGTACTAAAATTGGTTTAGATCACTTTATTAAAACTATGAATAAAGGTCTAGATCATAAAATAATAGACTCAGAAAGTATTTCTGCAGGTCAAAGACAATTAATTACAATAGCAAGAGCTATGATAAGTGATGCTCCATTTTTAATCTTAGATGAAGCAACAAGCAATGTTGATACGAGAACTGAAGAATTAGTTCAAAAAGCGATGGATAAATTAATGAAAGGCCGAACTTCTTTTGTTATCGCTCATCGTTTATCAACAATAAAAAATGCTGATTTAATACTAGTTATGAATGAAGGTAATATAGTAGAACAGGGAACTCATAACAAATTAATAGAACAAAATGGTTTCTATGCTGAACTATACAATTCCCAGTTTTCTAAACTTAATTAGATAACAAGAGAAATTCTCTTGTTTTTTATTGACAATAAAATGTCAATCATTTTAAAAAAAGAAAATTGTTAATAAAATTACTTGCTTATTTA
>CAYTQE010000069.1:0-4333 GCA_964439985.1 uncultured Muribaculaceae bacterium
GATTGCAAAATCTTCATCACCGCAATTCAGAGAGGAAATGAGATAGCCTGTCCTCGGAACAATCTGCCCGTTTTCATCACGGGTGGGCTTCATGGTAAACTCGTCATGCTCAAAGGTTAGGTACTGTTCAGCCGCCCCGTAGTCGGCATTTTTAGAGCTGATATGTTTGAACGTTGCCAACGGCTTCACCTACTTTCTGCAAGACTTCAAACTTCAAGGCGGCAAGCTCCGCTATGGCGGCGCGTACCTCATTGGAGAGTGTGTTATAGGGTGCGCCGTACTCGTTCAGACAGCGGGCAATCTGATTCAAGTTGCCGCCGATTTTCCCGTACTCGGCTGTGAGCTTCCCAACAGCAGAAAGCAGTTCATCATTGACCGGGGAAACGGTAATGACCGGGCGTATGCGTGACTTAATCAGTGCCTGCCGGATATATTCGGACTGGCTCATTTGGCAGAGCGTGACACGCTCGGAAAACTCGGCGTATTCTTCCTCGGTCAAGCGTGTCTTGATTACCCGGTGGCGGTGGGGTGTGTTATATCTTTTCATGGTCGTAGACCTCCTTTCTTTTTGTAATGCTTTGCCCTTTCACTAATAGGAGAAAAACAGGGGCATAAGCGGAAGTGTTTTTTGAAAAATCCGAAAAAATTTTCCGGGGATTTTTCAAAGCGGCGCAAGCCGCAAAAGGCGGGCTTGGGGTGGCAACCCCAACAAGATTCCCGCAGGACAAAATGAGCCGATAGGCGAAATTTGGTACTGTGGTAGAATCTTGCTCTAAGAAAACGGCGTAAACTTCCCCTTCTACTCCTTACTACGCAGAGAAATGAAGATATGGCAAAGTTTTGGGAAACTTTTTGAGAAAACTTTTCGACAAAGCTGGAAAATCAGCACGTTTTTTGGCGCAAAAAAACAGGAAACCTTTTCTTGATTTCCTGTCATGGTATGTCGCTGTGGTGGGCGGCGGTTGTTCTGTTGTTATTCCCCGGAAGCAAACTTGTAGCCTATGCCTAAAACGGTCTTTATGTAGGTGGGCTTGCGGCTGTCCGGCTCTATCTTTTTCCGCAGGTTGTAAATCACGTTGGCAACACTTGAATGGCAAGTATCGCTTTCCATGTTCCAAACGGCTTCAAATATCTGTGTCCTTGTGAGGACAATGCCGGGATTGGAAGCAAGGAATACAAGGGCATTATATTCAAGACGTGTTAGATTGACTTCCTCCCCGTCTTGAAATACCCGGCGTTGGCTCTGCCTTATTTCCAATCCCGGAAAAGATAACACGGAAACGGGTGTAAGCTGCATGGGTTCAAGTCGCATATAATTAGATATTGCCGATATGATTTTGTCAATCGCTGTTTCCTCTTGTTCGTTAAGTGTCAGTAGTAGTAATTTTCCCATGTTCATTACCCCTTTTATCCGTTGAATTTAAACTATATTTTTCTGTCGTGTTTTTTGACAGTAAGCAACAAATATATATCATAGAGAGCGTAATGTCAATTTAATGTCATTAAGAGAATAGGTGGTCTGTCTAATTATTATCATTTTGTTCATTTGCGCCTACGCTGCGTTTGGCATTTTGGCAATTCAATATATTGTAAATTTATCTATATCAGCGGGCTAACCTCATTTTCACAAAATAAGCTAAGTTTGTGAAGTGCTCTTGTGCAGGCAACATATAAGAGGTTTTTATCATCTTCATCATGGTAGTTTTGGCTGTCTGCATCACAAATTAAGACAGCATCAAATTCTAATCCCTTTGACATATATACTGGTAAGATAAACACGCCTTGTAAATCTGATACGCTCCCATTTTTGATTAACTGAATATCAAGTTTGTGTTTAATTTTATTAAATAGATAGATTGAATTTTTTTCGGTTTTACAAATTAAGCATATCGACTGAAACCCTTTCTCCTGGCATAGATTTATTTCCTTAACAATTTCATCAATGAAGATTTCGGAATTATCAGCAATATATACTTTTGGGCTATCGCCATTCCGATTAAAACTTTTTATCTGTGAACTTTTTTCAATGAACTTTAAACTAAAATTTAAAATTTCATTCGTACAACGGAAACTTTTATCCAACATAATAAGAGAAGATTTTTTCTTGTTCAATATTTTTTGAATTTGTTCGTAGAAAGAAATATCTTCTTTTTTGGCAAGAGTCTGTTTCATATCTCCTAAAATAGTAAATTTGGCATTAGAAAATAGCAAATTAAATATTTCATATTGGAGAGGGTAGTAGTCCTGTGCTTCATCAATGACTACCTGCTTAATATTTTTATATTTATTTGTTCCGTATATTTTTAAATACAAATAAGCGATTGCTATTGCGTCATCATAATACAATCTGTCTGCTTCCAAATTTTCCCTAGTATATTCCCATATACTTTTTATGCCTTGTGACAGATTGCTATTTTGCAGCAGGCTATAAAAATAGGCTTCATTGCTAAATAATATTTTATATAATTCAACAATGTCAATTTTTATAAATTTCTGTATTTCCTGCTTGATTAGATTTTTTTCTTCTTTATGCCCCCGCCCTTTTCCTGTTCCAAATATTTGTTCTAAAATATAATCTTCTAATTGTTCTAATTTTATGCCTAATGGTGTTTCTGTTCTTCCTAATATTTTATCTTTTAGAATTTGCCTGCTTACAACGCATTTTCCCTCATAATAAACATCTTCAAATTCTATCCACTGGCGGGGTATATCAATGAGAAATTGGTCTAAAATTTCCCTAAAAAAACTTGACGTTTTAAATTCTATACTATTTCTTGAAATTTCCTTGTATTTTGAATTGACAATCAGGTTTTCTAAAAAATCATTTCTTGACTGAATTTTCCTGCCAATTAATAACGCACTAAGTATATCTTCAAACACGGAAGAAATAACATTATCTTCTCCCAATTCGGGCAATACATTTGAAATATATTGCTCGAATATAGAATTTGGGGAAATAATCATAATGTTATTTGCGGACAGCTTTGTTTGTAAACCTTGATACATAAGATAAGCAGCCCGGTGGAGAGCAATAGAGGTTTTTCCACTTCCCGCTACACCCTGTACCATTAGCAGGTCATTTTCCATATCTCTAATAACCACGTCCTGTTCATGCTGAATTGTTTCAACAATCGCTTTCATTTTAGCAGTAGTGTTTTGTGACAGTAATTGCCTTAAAAATTCATCAACAATCTGAACATCTGAATCAAAGAAATATTCCAGTTTTCCGTTTTTTATTTCATATTGGCGTTTCAAATTGAGTTCGCCTGTTACTCGTCCACATGGAGCGTCATAAAACGCTTCGCCGGTCATAAAACGATAGAAAATACTGGCAATCGGCGATCTCCAATCATAAACATACATCTCTTGATAGCTGTTTTTTCGTAGAGAAGAACGTCCAATGTATATTTTTTCAAATTCGTCCTCATCATCAAATTTAAAATCAATTCGGGCAAAATAGGGCGATTTAATCATCTTTTCTAACAGAAGTATTTTATGTTCTTCTTCTTCGTAATCTATAATTTTGTCTGTTACAGGATTGATATATTGGCTTAATTCAACAAGTGCCTCGAAACCGTCCGATGTATACAGTGATGTAATACCGTGTTCTGTATTTTCACGCACATCTTTTTTGGCTTCGATAATTTCTGATTTCTTTTTGTCTGCCGCTTCTTTTGCCTGCTTTAATTGTTCCTCGGCTAAAGAGATTGTTTGTGCTAATCTTTTTTCTTCAAACGCTTTTTCTGTCTGATTATTCCCCATAATGATTATGACCTCCTTGAAAAATGAAAGAAAATTTTACTGAAACATTGCTAGGCTAGTTTAGCATGTGTCAGCTTATATAAACAGTCTTGTATTTATAAAATTTGTATGGTATTATTACAGTGGGAAGAAGTATGTTAGATATTTGATTTCTGCAAGCATATCAATTCTAATACGGACGTGTAATTAAAACAATAAAAAAATTGGGACAAAGCAGTTATACCACTATGTCCCAATTTGCTATTACTCCATATCTTCAGCAGACAGAAACACAAGCCCGACAAATTCTTCCTCAATCAGTTTCTTCAACTTTTCCACTGTGCTCTATGCAGGCTCCCGTATCTCCATTCCAACCTATAATCTCTTTCTGTAAAAGCAAATCTTGTTCTGTGAAAAAATGAGTTGGATTCCGTAGTAGTCGGCATTGTGCGTAATGTGTATAACTGACTGTATCATGGAATTGTGGGTAACTCTGTTTGCAGGACGTGGGAAAGCTGCACTTTAGCTTTTCCATGTGCTGTGAATAGAGTTATCCATGATTCCATAGCCTGTTATGCACATTTCCACAATG
>CAYTQE010000070.1:0-4332 GCA_964439985.1 uncultured Muribaculaceae bacterium
AACGGCCTGCTGTATCTATTAATACAATATCAATATTTTCTGTTATTGCTTTTTCCAGTCCATCATATATTACACTTGCTGGATCAGCATTTTCTTTACCGATAAAAGCAGCATTTGTTTTTTTAGCCCATTCTTCTAATTGAGGAACAGCTCCAGCTCGAAATGTATCTCCTGCGATAAGCATCACTGTTTTTCCTTCTTTAACATACTTATTTGCTAATTTTCCAATTGTAGTAGTTTTGCCTACTCCATTTACTCCAACAGTTAAAATTACAGTTGGACCACTTTCAGCCATATTTATTTTATCAGTTAAAGAGTCCCCTTCAACATATATCATAAATAATTCATCAACTATAACCTCTTGTAAGTATTTAGGACTTGTTATATTTTCTTTTTTTACTCTTCCTTTTAGTCTTTCTATAAATTTTGTTATTGTATTAATACCAATATCTGCTTTTATTAAAAGATGTTCTAATTCTTCATAATATTCATCAGTTACTTTACTAAATTTTATTCCTAATAAGTTTAACTGACTAACAAATTCTTTTCTGGTTTTTTCTAAACCTTTATCGTATGTATCTAAATTTTCTTTTTCTTCTGCTTTGAATATCTTTTTAAATTTATCAAATAAACTCACACTATCCACCTACTTTTCGCATTTTACATCTGATGAATTTATTTCAATATCAGATAGTTTATTTTCTTTTGTTTTTATAATTATATTACCATTACATTTGTTAGCTTTATCTATATATTGATAATCTATTAATACTTTTAAAGGTACAGTCATTCCTTGTTCTAATCTGTCGCGAGCTTGTTGACAATTTGTTATAGATGAATATTTTAAATCATTTTTTATAATACTTAATATATTACTACTTGGATCACATATATGAACATCTTGAGCAAATATTTCTGCTGATTCTTCAATATTTTTTAAATTTATTTTACTTATTGATTTTCTTGTACTAAATAAAGTATCATTAATAGTCGGATAAACTATCATCATAACAATTGAAAGTAGTACTATTACTACTAATATTTCTACCATTGTAAAACCTTTATTATTCATTATTATCACTCTTTCTAGAATATAAACAACCACAATATTCTTGTCTATATAAATTAAATTCATTTGATAGTTCTATACTTCTTTTATAACCATTTTCTTTTTTGAAATCGGATATTAAAAATTGAACATTATATTTTTTTGCAATTGATAATCCTATTTGATTAATAATTTCACTATTTTTATACGGACTAACCGTTAGAGTTGTCCCAAAATAATCAAAATTATTACTAAAAGCAATTTGAGCTGTTTTTTCAAGTCTTAACTTATAACACAAATAACATCTAGCACCATTTTCAGGTTCTTTTTCATAGCCAACTATTTTGTTTTTAAATTCTTCATTTAAATAGTCTATTTCATAATATTTTATATTTAATTGTTTTAATAATCTTATTTGTTCATTTTTTCTTTTTATATATTCATTTATGGGTTCTATATTAGGATTATAATATATAATAGTAATATCAAAAAAAGGTTTTAATCTTTCTATAACACTGGTTGAGCAAGGACCACAGCAGCTATGAAGCAGCAACTTATTTCCTTTTAAGTTATCTATAATTTTTTTCATTTCATAATTATAATTCATATTAATATTTAGTAAAGACAAAGTTTTCTGCGTTTCCACTATCTAAATTTAAGATCCCTTTTTGATCGTTTAGACTTGCATATATTTCACGATAATGTTGTAGTTTATTACATTTCTCAACATTTGTATAAACTGTATTACCATCATTCATATATAATATAAATCTATCTTCATCAATACTAACTCCTTCTTCACTTGTTGTTGGTGAATATTCAATTTCACTAATTAAACTAATAATACCTATATCTACTTTACCTAAGTTAATCGCAAAATTTTTTAATATTTCTTCATCTGCATAATTTATAAGGGTTGGTACTCCTTGATATTCATAATCATTGTCAATATATTCTCCATCACTTAATTTCAGCTTATCATTAGTACTATTAAATAACACTATTTTATTTTCTATTATATCTATTTTTAATCGGAATTTTAAATCTCTTTTAATAGTTACTTCAGATATTAAAGGAATGGATAATATTGATTTTTTAAGTTCATTAGTATTAATACTAAAAATTGATGGATAATCTTTTATATTAGCTGTTTCAATAATTTGATAATCTTTAACATTTATATTACCAGTAATTATAATGTTTCTTATTGGTTCTTTAAAAAGATAAAAACCACCATAACCAATTAAGTAAACAAATAAGATTAAAATTAAAAACTTTTTAAAATTTAATTTTTTCTTTTTTATCTTTTTCTTTCCCATAAAACACCTACTTATTTGCTAATTCTTTTAATATATTATAAATAATTGTACTACTATCTTTAATAGCGATTTTTTGCAAATTTTTCTTCATACTTTGATAATAATTCTGATTATTTAATATTTTATTTATTTTATTTTTTAATAATTCAATTGAAAAATCTTTTTCTTCAATTATATCTCCAGCACCATTTTCTTTAATACTTAACGCATTATATAACTGATGATTATTAGCAACATATGGACTAGGTATTAATATATTTGGTAATCCTAATGCAGTTATTTCACTTATAGTACTAGCACCTGCTCTTGATATTATTAAATCAATATCTTTCATTAAAGCAGCCAAATTATCAATATAAGGAGCTAAATGCACATTTTCACTGAATTTGTTTTTCTTAAATTCATCATAATGATCTTTACCTGTTATATATAATATATCATATTTTTCTTTAGAAACACTATTTAAAAAATCTTTCATTTTTTGATTAATCGCACTAGAACCAAGACTACCTTGAACAAATAAAACACTTTTCTTTTTACGATCTAAACCAAATTTAGTTTTTGGGATTGCTTTTATATCAAGAGCACTTTCTGCACAAGGATTACCAGTTAAAACACATTTGTTAGGATCAAAATAACTTATAGAATCTTCAAAAGAGACACCTATCTTATCAACATAACGAGCAAGCATTCTATTACTTTTTCCGGGAATACTATTTTGTTCATGAATAAAAGTTTTAATACCTTTTTTATTAGCAGCCATAATTACAGGGTATGTTACATAACCACCCACTCCTACTACTACATCAGGCTTAAACTCATCAATTATCTTTAAACATTTTTTCTTAGCCTTCATTATTAAATTTATATTTTTAATATTTCGAGCAATTAATTTTTTATTAAAACCGTATATTTCTAATTCTTCGTATTTATAACCTGCTTTTGGAACAAGATCTTTTTCCATTCGATTATGTGTACCAATATAAAGTATTTCACTATTTTTATCTAATTCTTTTATTTTATTAGCTATAGCTAGAGCTGGTAATATATGTCCGCCTGTTCCTCCAGCTGTTATTATAACTCGCATAATTTCACCTCTAGTTCTATTATATAATAAATCTCTCTTTTTTTGCAGCTAAATGTAAAGTAAAAAAAATATGTACTTTATGTACATACTTTGTATTCAAATGATACTTCTTCTTTTTTAGTAATGTTATCACTACTAACTTTAAATAAAGATACTTTTGGATAAAATGTTCCATCTATTTGATTAGAATCAGCTGCATTACAATAACTAAAATATAATTCATTATTTTTTATTTCAAAAGATGAATTTATATTAGTTGCTTCATAACTAGATAATTCTTTTCCAGTTTTATTATATATGTGAATAATATAATTATTATTATAACTATTAGGTTCAGTAATAATTAAATATTTTTTATTTAAGATAGAGAATTTATCTAAATAAACAAAAGATCCGATTTTAGTATTATTTAATTTAAAATATGTTGTAGCCAAATCTTCTGGATTATCAAAATTTGAATATATATATAATTTAATATCAGAATTATCTAAAGTTATGGCGCCAACTTCTTGATCACATATCCCAGTATCTTTGCCACATAATTCTGATAATGTTTCAGTTTTATCTACTAATCTATAATTAATAGGTTTATCTTCTTTAACTATTTTCAATATTTCAAAAATATTTTTTTTAGGTGAATTCTTTTTATTATATTCACTAGATATGGATTTTCCTAAGAAAAATCCAACAATTAAAATTATTAAAACAAATATTATAGCTAATACTGGTCCTAAAGCTTTTTTCTTTTTCATAAATATAGTCTACCCTTTCTATTATCTATAACTAAATTATATAATAGAGATAACTTTTTAGCAAATATATTTCTTACTTTTTACACTATATTTCATATTAACTAACCTTTATCTACACAAAAAATA
>CAYTQE010000071.1:0-4197 GCA_964439985.1 uncultured Muribaculaceae bacterium
GTAGCTCGTCGGGCTCATAACCCGAAGGTCGTAGGTTCAAATCCTGCTCCCGCAACCATTTTGGTCCGTTAGTCTAGAGGCCTATGATGCCTGCCTGTCACGCAGGAGATCACGAGTTCGAATCTCGTACGGACCGCCATTTTGGCTCCATAGCTCAGTCGGTAGAGCAGAGGACTGAAAATCCTTGTGTCGCTAGTTCAATTCTAGCTGGAGCCACCAAAAGAATAAATCATTCCTTTAATAGGTATTTTTATTTAAATATAAATTAATCTATAAAATATAAAAACCACTTAAACAAATAAGTGGTTTTTATATTTTAACTTATAAGGCGTTATTAATAAACAAAGGTCATCTTCTTTAATAAAAGATTGATCATAGATATTATTATCATTTTTTTTGAAAGGATCATTACTTGATGCTAAATTAAATAATATTTTTTTATCGTTGCTGGTATTTAACTCTATTTCAGCAATATTTTTTTTATTAGATATTTTTTTAATTATATTACTATTGTAAAAATCATTAATAGAATTATTTATTTTTAATGTGAAAAAATTAGCGTATAAAATATTAGTGTCTAATAATTTTTCATAAGGTATTTCATCGGCATTATCATCTATATTAGATATATATAGATTAGAAAAATATGAATCTTCTATTGTAACAGTGTCTCCATCATCAAATATAATATTTATCTTTTTAATTATTTGATTCATATTTTCACCCTAATATTAGTATATCATGTATAATTATACTTGGGAAGTAATTAACTGTAAATTATTTATAACAGACTGTTGATTTATAAGTAAAGCAAAATGTATAATTATATTAATATTGTTCACATTTAATTAAAATTGTGTTAAATTATAATTAAGTAGAAACGAGAGGGAGTTTTTAATGGGAAAAGCAGTGCGAAGTGATTGGCTAGCGAATCCATGGTTGGAATTTATTGATTGGAATTATGTTTGTAATAATTCTTGGTTAGCTAAAATAGAAGTCAGAGAGTTAATGAGAGATTCTATTTTTTGTGACTATGTAAAAAGAAAATTCAAAGTAAATAAAACATTTAGGTTAAAGTTTAAACAATATTTTCCTGAATACTATCAAATGTTGATGCCTGAATCAATAAAAAATGAAAGTCACTCACGCAGCAGGTGACTTTTATATTGTCTTGAAAATGAAGTTAGGGGTTTTATTTTTTTAAAAATATGATATACTATATTAGTAATTCTGGTGGGAATATGATTAAGCACCCATAGCTCAATTGGATAGAGCGTTAGACTACGGATCTAAAGGTTGGGGGTTCGACTCCCTCTGGGTGTACCATTAATCGGGAAGTAGCACAACTTGGTAGTGCACTTGGTTTGGGACCAAGGGGTTGCAGGTTCAAATCCTGTCTTCCCGACCATTATAAAATTAATCCCAAAGGGATTTTATTATGAAAAATCGTGGAAATAAATGCCGCGATTTTTATTTTTCTAAAAATAATGTATAATAAATTTAAGGAAGTGAAAGTTCATGAATATAGAAATAATTAAAGCTACTTCTAATGATGTTTCAAAAGCAAACGAATTTTTAACTCGATTAATTCGAGACGAAAAACAATATGATTCTAATATTAATGAAAAATTTTTGGTGAATTCTTATTATGAATCAATAATTAACAATTCAAATAAGTGTTTATTGGTTGCAAAAAAAGAAAATGAAATTATCGGTTATTTATATGGTTATTTAATTGATAATGGAGATACTATATTAAATAAAGTATCTAGGTTAGATGCATTATTTGTAGATGAAGGCAATCGTGGATTAAAAATATCTACTAAACTTATTAACGAATTCAAAAATTGGTCTTCGAATAATGGATGTAGATATGTAGAGGTGGAAATCTTTAATCAGAATATAGTTGGCTATAACATTTATAAAAACAATGGATTTAAAGAAGTTAAAACTATAATGTCTTTAGATATGGATAGTAAATAAAATTTAAAATTCATTTAATTGATAATCTCTTTATTTAGAGGTTTTTCTTTTATTAAATATGAAGTAATAACTATTTGCTTAGTATTGTCATTTTGGTCACAAGTGGTTAGTATTAAAGTTTTATTATTATTATTAATTATGTTTATTACCCCAGTTTTATTTTGTTGTTCTAAATTAGATATTTCATATGTATATTCAATATCTTTATAATAAATATTTATTAAATCATTTTCTTTTAATTGATTAATATCTTTAAAAAAAGAAACTTTACTATTCCCAGAATGAGCTGCCAGTATTAATGTACTGTTTTTTTGATCTGGCATTTTTGAAGGAAAAATAATTTCTATTTCTTTATTTACATTATTTTTTATATCATTAACTGGATAAAGCTCCTTATTTAAAAATATTTTTGGAATTGTAATTGTAGCATATATTTCATTAGTAATAATAGGCATACTATCATTATGTTTATCATTAATTATTATAAAACTTCTATTTATATTCCCTTTATTATGATCTAATGTGATTAAAACAACAAATAGAAAAATAATGCTTAATTTAATAATATTTCTTCTTTTCATATAATATTTTATTTGGATAAATAAATAATGTAATTTTATAAATAGGTATATTAATAGTATTAAAGCCTGTTTTTGGAATAGATACTTTGATTATTTCATTATTAGTTTGTCTAATATCTGAGTCGGATTCTATTATTATTTTGGTATTAATATTATCTTTATTAACATCAAAAAAATATTTTTTTGATGCTATAGCATCATCTGCTTCTTCTAATAAATAATACTTTCCGTATGATGATAAGAAATCTATTTTAACTAAGCCGTTATCGTCTATAATAATATTTTTTACTAATTCATTATTTGCATTGTATATATTAATTTTTTTATTGTTTAAATTGTTTTCATTATTCATTTGAATTTGAATTTCTCCAGTGTGAACTAAAAAGGATATTTTAGTTGAAAGCTCTTCTAATTTTCCTACTGATATGGTGTTTTGATATGTATCACTATTATAAATTAATGGTACATTTGAATATTTATTAAATTCTTTATATAATTCAATTTCATGATATCCTAAGTTATTAAAACTAATTTTGATTTCATTATTTATTTTAGTAATGTTTAAGTTTTGTTCATGTCTTATTTGAAAATCATTTAACACATTATTTTGATCTATAATAGTAATTGAGTCGTTTATTGCGGTTTTAAATTCATAAGAATCGAAATTTGGTAATTTAAAATGATTATTAACTAAAAATTTCAATTCATTTAATTCATCTATAAATTTATCTTCTAATTTTTCTCCATCAAATTTGCTTTCACCAATTATATCAGTAAAGTAAATATCCCATTTTGGTCTAACTGTTCTCCATATTAATATTTGAGTTACAGCATACCATTTTGGATCACTATGATCATAATTGTTTTCTTGATAATTATAACCGTAATAGGCAATTAGTTTTATTTTTTCCCATTCTTCATCACTTATCTGAGAACGGGGCCAAAAATTTTCATTAAAAGTTTCGTAAATGCTATTTTCTTTTGCTTCCATACCTGGTTCTATTCCATATACCCATTGATTATCAGATTTTCTTTTTAATATTTCTGCTCTTGTTGCCCAAGTCAAACCAATATCGGCTACTTGTTTAATATACACACCTTCTAGTATGTCACCTGTTATCATATATTCTATATTACTTTCACTAAATACATCTTTAGGAATAAATAAATTAACTAAAAATAAGATAAATAATATTCTTTTTGTTTTCATATTGTAACCTCCCATTAATATACTTTATAAAAAGCCAATGTATTTCCTTTTTATGTTATCTTTTTTTAAAAAGTGTTATAATTATTTTATAAGGAGAGTTATTAAATGATTAGGTTGAAAGATGTTTCAAAGTTTTATTACAATAAAGGCGTAATAGCCACAGGATTCACTAAAGTAAGTGCAGAATTTAAATTAGGTGAGTTTGTTATTATAACTGGAGAATCTGGAAGTGGGAAATCTACTTTGCTGAATGTTTTATCTGGTACAGATTCATACGAAGAAGGAGAAATGTATATTAATGGTGAGGAAACAAGCCATTATACGGAAATTGAATTCGAAGATTATCGAAAAAAATATATAGGGAATATATTTCAAAATTTTAATTTAGTAAATAGTTATACTGTCTACCAAAATGTAGAGCTG
>CAYTQE010000072.1:0-4183 GCA_964439985.1 uncultured Muribaculaceae bacterium
CATTATTTTCAGAAAAATTTGGATTTTTAAAAAAAGTCCCATTCATATTAGTCACCTATTAAAAAATATGAAACATACCTAAATTATATGACATCTTGCTTTTTATTTAAAAAACAGTTATACTACCGCTAGAAAGAAGGAATATTATGCGTGATTTAACAGATCAAGAACAAGTAAGAAGAGAAAAGATGGAAGCATTACGAAAACAGGGTATTAATCCTTTCGGTGGTAAATTTGTTTCTAACAGTAATTCAAAAAAAATCACCGAAGAATATGCCTCATACTCTAAAGAAGAACTAGAAGCTAAAAAAGCAGATGTAATTATTACAGGAAGAATAGTAGCTAAAAGAATGAGTGGTAAAGCTGGGTTTATGCATATTTTAGATAAATATGGAAAAATTCAAATTTATGTGAATACAAATTCAATTGGTGAAGAAAATTATGAATTATACAAAGAAGCAGACTTAGGAGATATTATAGGTATCGAGGGTTATGTCTTTAGAACTAAAACCGGAGAATTATCAGTTCATGCTAATAAATATACCCATTTAGTTAAAGCTTTAAGACCTTTACCAGAAAAATTTCATGGCTTAACTGATACTGAAGAAAGATTTAGAAGACGTTATGTTGATTTAATTGTCAATGAAGAAGCAAGAGAAATAGCATTTGCTCGTCCAAAAATCATCAGAAAAATTCAAGAAATTTTAGATAATCAAGGATATGTAGAAGTAGAAACTCCAGTAATAGGTACTATTTTAGGTGGAGCATCTGCTAGACCATTTATTACTCATCATAATGCCTTAGATATTGATATGTATTTAAGAATAGCAACAGAATTACCTCTTAAAAGATTACTAGTAGGTGGTATGGATGCTGTATATGAAATAGGAAGAATATTTAGAAATGAAGGAATGGATAGATCTCATAATCCAGAGTTTACAACTATTGAATTATATAAAGCGTTTGATGATATGGAAGATATGATGAATTTAGCAGAAGAAATATTTAGAACTATTGCTAAAGATATATTTGGTACATATAAATACTCTTGGAAAGGTATTGAAGTTAATTTAGAACCTAAATTCAAAAGAAAGCATATGGTTGATTTAATTAAAGAAAAAACAGGAATAAACTTCTTTGATGATATTAGCTTTGAAGAAGCAATCAAATTAGCTGAAGAACATAATGTAGAATTAGAAGAACATTTTGCTTATGGACATATTGTAAATGCATTTTTTGAAAAATATGGGGAAGATGAAATAAAAGAACCAACATTTATTTATGGTCATCCAATTGAAATAAGCCCACTAGCAACAAAATCTAAAGATCCAAGATGGACAGAAAGATTTGAGCTTTTCATCGGTGGTTCAGAATTTGCAAATGCCTTTACTGAATTAAATGATCCAATAGATCAATATGAAAGATTTGAAAACCAAACAAAAGAAAGAGAACTAGGTAATGAAGAAGCCAATGAAATGGATATAGATTATGTAGAAGCTCTAGAATATGGAATGCCTCCAGCAGGTGGTATGGGAATGGGAATAGATAGAATGGTAATGCTATTTACTAATTCAGAGACAATTAGAGAAGTTATATTGTTCCCAACAATGAAAAACAAAAATTAGATATTATTATAATTATTTAAGGAGATGATTTTACAAATGGAAGTAAACTTAGCAGAAAAAGACTTATTTCAATTTTTAGATAAAAAACAGATGAAATATGTAGAAGGATAATTACTCTGGAAAAAGCTTTTGATTATGCTAAAGCAGCAATCTTTTCTCCCAACAAAAAGAAATTCCCGATTGATCCTGAAGTCTTTAGTGAACTGTCAAATATTAAAAACATTAGACAAACTGCCACTTTAGATGAAAAAATATTTGTTAAATTATGTGGAGAATCAACAAATCCAACCTTATTTGCATCAGCTGTAAATGATACTCAAACTTTAAGAAGGCTGAAAGATAAATTTGGTGAGTATCCAGAAACTGGGGAAATATCTAGTCCAAGAGAAAATAATGTGGATTGTGTTGTAAATTATCTTATATCTCGAAGAGATGGAGATATCATTACTAAAGCTGAAATTGGTATATTATTATATAAATTAGGTTTTTATCAAGAAAACACAATGATTATTACTTTAATTGCTAATCAAGTTGAAGACAATATAAGAGAAGGCGGATTAATATATAACGTAAATGATGATCCTTATGACGGACCAAGAACAGAAAAATCTTATTACCAGGCAATTAACAACTTTTTAGAAAATAAAATAGAACCATATGATTCTGAATTAGCAAAGCAAGTATTTCCAAATGGAATTCCAAGTGATGTAGATGATTTTTCTCAAATATTCATGCAATATATAGCGAGTAATCATGAAAGTTATGTTGGTAGAGGATATGATGGAATAAAAATCATTTCTAATCAATATCAGCAAAATAAAATAACATTATAATAACTTTAAGCACTAAATATAGTGCTTTTTTCATAAAACAATAAGAAATATATATTAAATTATTCAAAATACACTAAAATACTAATTGAAAAAACAAATTTATGATATAATTATTATCAGAGGAGGTAGAAAAATGAAGAAGTTTTTTGAAAAATATGATTTAGTAAAAATCGCTGGTATTATGGCTTTATTTACTGCACTATTGACTTGGATAATTCCTCAAGGATATTTTGGTCAATCAGAGTTAGTAATAGGTGAAATTACTAGGATTGGTATATTTAATTTCTTTACTTATGGATTACTAGGAATGTACTACTTTTCAGTATTAATAACATTCTTATTTCTATTAGGAGCATTTTATCAAATATTAGGTAAAATTGAAGGATATCAAAATTTTACTAATGCTATAGCAAAAAAATTTAAGAAAAAAGAGATTATATTTGTTTTATTAGCGTCATTTATAATTGCGTTATTAACATCAGTATTAAATGATTACTTCGTAGTAATAGCATTTATTCCATTCTTTGTAACAATTTTATCAAAAATGAAATTAGACAAATTAACAGGAATAGCCACTACATTTGGAGCTATGCTAGTAGGTATTACAGGTTCAATTTATAGTGCTAAAGTAGTAGGATATAATATCAAATATTTAAGTATTGAAGCAAATGATTACTTATGGGTAAAAATAGTTTTATTTGTCTCAGCATTTATTATCTTTAGTATATTTAATGTCTTAAATGTTAGAAAAACATTAAAAACTAAAAAACCAGATGTAATAGAAGACTTATTTGTATCAGAAGATCTTATCAAGAGAAAGAAAAATTGGCCAGTTATTGTAGTATTTGGATTATTCTCATTAGTTACTATACTTGCTTATTTACCTTGGGATAGTGTATTTGGTGTAGAACTATTTACAAATATAACAAAATCAGTTCATGAATTTGAAATATTTGGAGCTCCAATATTTAGCTATATCTTAGGCTCTGTTGAATCATTTGGTGCATTTGGGACTTGGGACCTATTTGGTATTCAAACTTTAATGATATTATCAACATTAGTACTTAAATTTGCTTATAAAATTAAGTGGGATGAATTCTTCACATTATTTGGTGAAGGATTAAAAAAAGTATCTAAATTAATAGTTATATTTATAATTATATATTCAATGCTATTATTTACATATTTATTTCCAGTAATGCCAACAATCATTGATTGGTTATTGAATATTATGACTAAATTCAATGTTATTCTAGGTACAGTTGCTGGATTAATCACTTCATTATTTACTGTTGAATATCAATATACAGTACAATTAATGGGTAGTTATTTTACTACTGTTTATGCAGATTTTGCTAAACAATTACCAATAATGTTACAAGCTACATATGGACTTGCATCATTCTTTACACCAGCTTCAGCTATTCTATTTATAGGTTTATCTTATTTAGGAGTTAGCTATAAAGACTGGTTTAAATATATTTGGAAATTCCTAATAGCAATGTTTGTTGTAATAGTAATATTAATGTTAATTATATTTTAATATAATGTTAAAAGAGTGTTAGTTCCTAACATTCTTTTTTAATAATTATATGGTTGTCAAACTAATAAAATCTGTTATAATTAATATAAGGGAGCGTCAAGATGAATAATATCATAAAATAATTTATAAAAACAAAAAGATTTGTTTATTTAAGTTTAGTATCGTTGTTAACACTTTTTTCT
>CAYTQE010000073.1:0-4181 GCA_964439985.1 uncultured Muribaculaceae bacterium
TATTAATGAACCGAACTGTTCACAGAATATTTTTACCTAATGGAGTTTGGTATGACTTTAAAACTGGTAAGAAATTTATTGGTGGTAAAAGATATGTTTCATTTTTTAAAGATGAAGATTATCCTGTTTTTGCTAAAAAAGGAACAATTATACCCCTAGCGATATTAGAAGATGAAGATATTAATAATACAGATAATCCTAAAAAAATAGAAATTCAAATATTTCCAGGAAAAAGTAATACTTATAAATTATATGAAGATGATGGAATATCTTCTTTATATAAAGACGGATATTATTTAATAACTGATATAGATTATAATTATCAAGCAAATAATTTTACTACTATTATTAGACCTACAGACGGAAAAGGTGGAGTAGTACCTGCTAAAAGATATTATAAAGTTAGATTTAGAAATACTAGACATGCTGATGAAGTAATTCTTTATATTGGAGAAGATCGTCAAAATGAAGTTAAATCTTATGTTGATGGAAATGACTTTGTAGTTGAAGTAGATAATTCACCATCTACTAAACAAATATCTATTAACTGTAAGGGAACAGATATAGAAATAGATGCTGAGCGTATTATCAATGAAGATATCGATACAATAATATCTGATTTACAAATTAAAACTAGTTTAAAAGAAGAAATAGCTACTATAATATTCAGTGAACTAGAAATGAAAAATAAAAGAATTGAAATTAGAAAATTAAAAGTAAAAGGATTAAATGGTAAATATATTAGAATGTTTATAAAACTACTTGAATATGTAGCTGAAATCTAATATAATATGACTTAAGCAGATGAAAAAAGAGTAGTAGTAAATTATAATATTATAGAGAATTAACACTAGCTGGAAGTTAATATATTATATTTATGAACTTACTTTTGGATGTATTAGGTTAAGCACCTTTAAAAGCTATAAAGATCCAATTAAGGTGGTACCACGGTTTTTCGTCCTTTAGAAAAATTGTGGTTTTTTTATAGGAGGCACTATGGAAGATTTATATTTCTTTTTAATAACATTTGTATTAATATTTATTATACTTTTAATAAATTATTATATACGCAAGAAAAAAGGAACACTTAATAATAGTAGAGAATTTATATTTTTAAAAACAAAATTTAAACTAAATAAAAAAGAATTACAAGAAGAAAGACTAGGTTTGATTTTTGTTCTAGTAAATAGTTTTATAATATCATTTACATCAACTATTACAACTATCTTAAAAGTAGATTATATATGGCAAATAGCGATTGGATTTTTAATACTAATGATTTTAATATATTTAATATATGGTCTAATTGGTAAAATTATAATAATCAAAAGAAAGAAGGTAAAATAATGGAAAATATAACTGAAATAGAAAAAAAATGGCAACAAAAATGGGAAGAAGAACAAATATATAAATTTGATCTAAATTCAAAAAAAGAAAAATTATACTGTTTAGAAATGTTTTCATATCCATCAGGAGCAAACCTTCATATGGGTCATTGGTGGAACTATGGCGTAACAGATTCATGGGCAAGACTTAAAAGAATGCAAGGATATAATGTTTTTCATCCAATGGGATTTGATGCTTTTGGTCTTCCTGCTGAAAACTATGCGATAAAAACAGGTGTTCATCCTGAAGAATCAACTAGAAAAAATATTGAAACAATGGAAAAACAACTAAAAGGAATTGGGGCTACATATGACTGGAATTATGAAATAGATACATCAAATCCTAATTATTATAAATGGACGCAATGGTTATTTTTAAAATTTTATGAAAAAGGATTAGCTTATAAAAAAGAAGCACCAGTAAACTGGTGTCCATCTTGTAATACAGTACTGGCTAATGAACAAGTCATAAATGGTGATTGTGAAAGATGTGATTCAACCATCCTTAGAAAAAAAATGAGTCAATGGTTCTTTAAAATCACTGACTATGCTGAAGAATTACTTTGCGGTTTAGATAAATTAGATTGGCCTGAAAAAACTAAAATATTACAAAAAAATTGGATTGGAAAAAGTGATGGTGCTTATGTAACTTTTAATATAAAAAACACTAGTGAAGAGTTTAAAGTATTTACTACTAGACCTGATACATTATATGGAGCAACATACTGCGTTCTAGCTCCTGAACATGATTTAGTTGATATAATAACTACAAAAAATCAAAAAGAATTAGTAGATAAATATAAATTAGAAGCTGCTAAACAAAGTGAAATTGACAGAACTAGTACCGTAAAAGAAAAAACTGGTGTGTTTACTGGAGCATACGCTATTAACCCAGTAAATAATAAAGAAATCCCAATTTGGATAGCAGATTATGTTCTAGCTACCTATGGTACAGGAGCGATAATGGCAGTTCCTGCTCATGATGAGCGTGACTTTGAATTTGCTAAAAAATTTAATTTAGAAATAATTCCTGTAGTTCAAAAAGTAACTGGAGAAAAAAGAGCAGATGAAACTACTAAAAATAGTATTGTTGCAGTAGTTAAAAATCCAAAAACTAATCAATATTTAACTATAAATTGGGGAGATTTAGGTGGAAGACTATTTATAGGCGGAACTATTAAAGATAATGAAACAGTAATAGACTGTGCTATTAGAGAAATAACAGAAGAAACAGGATATACAGATTTAAAATACCTACATACTAGTTTTCCAATAAATCATCATTACTATGCTTATAATAAAAATAAAGCCTATAATATAAATTGTGATTTAGTTTATTTTGAATTAAAATCAGAATCAAAAATAAAACCAGAATTAGATTTAGAAGAACAAAATAAATTTAAAGTAGAATGGGTAGATGAAGCAACTATTTTAAATGAAATAAAAGATGAGCTCCATCAAACTGCATTTGAATTTAAAGAAGAAAAGGCATATTTAGGAGACGGAATCCATATTAATTCAGAACTAATTAATGGACTTAATCAAGAAGAAGCAATAAATAAAATAACCACTTTTTTAGAAACAAAAAACTTAGGTGAAAAGACGATTAATTATAAATTAAGAGACTGGTTAGTATCAAGACAAAGATACTGGGGTTCTCCAATACCTATAATTTATTGTGATAAATGTGGAATGGTTCCAGTACCAGAAGAAGACTTGCCGGTATTACTTCCAAAAAATGCGGAATTTACTCCAGATGGAGATAGTCCTTTAAAAAAATCTAAAGAATTTATGAATGTGAAATGTCCTAAATGTAAAGAAGATGCAGTAAGAGAATGCGATACTTTAGATACCTTTGTTTGTTCATCATGGTACTTTTTAAGATATCCTGATGCTAATAATAAAAAGGAAGCATTTAATAAAGAAACAGTAAATAAACTTTTACCAGTAGATAAATATGTAGGTGGAGTCGAACATGCTGTTATGCATTTACTATATGCAAGATTCTTTACCAAAGCTTTAAGAGATATGGGATATTTAAACTTTGATGAACCATTTACATCACTTGTTCACCAAGGAATAATCTTAGGATCAGATGGTGAAAAAATGAGTAAAAGTAGAGGTAATACAGTTGCTCCAGATCCAATAGTTCAAAAATATGGTTCTGATATCTTAAGAAACTACTTAATGTTTGGATTTAATTATATAGATGGTGGTCCTTGGACAGATGATGGAATAATAGCAATGAATAGATTTTATAAAAAAATTGAAAGATTAATTAATAGTTATAATCCTAAAACTGAAAATATAGAAATAGAACCAGTAGAAAAAATATTACACTATACAATAAAAAGTGTAACAGAAGATACTAATTATTTTCAGTTTAATACATCAATAGCTAGAATAATGGAATACTCTAATATATTAGTAAAATATGAAAAAAAAGGTATCCCTAAATATTACTTAGAACAACTATTATTACTACTTGCACCTTTTGCACCTCACATTACTGAAGAATTATGGTGTAATGTTTTAAATAATAAATTTAGTATTCATAATGAAGAATATCCAAAATATAATGAATCAAAAATAAAAAATAATACTTTTGAAATAGGAGTTCAAATAAATGGTAAATTAAGAGGATCAATTACCATTTCAGAAGATAATACCGAAGAAGAAATAAAAACTCTTGCAACAAGTGAAGAAAATGTAAAAAGACATATTAAGGACAAAGAAATAATTAAAATAATAATTGTTCCTAAAAAAATAGTAAGTATAGTAGTTAAATAATCAAAG
>CAYTQE010000074.1:0-4155 GCA_964439985.1 uncultured Muribaculaceae bacterium
GAGAAAGATTAATTAAAGAACGAAGTAAAATTATGGTTTTGTTAACTAATCATTTAGATTTAACTTTTCCAGAATTGAAGCCATTTTTCAATAATAGAATTTCAGTTACATTATTATATATTTTACAAAAGTATAATAATACTAAGCGAATTTCGTTAATGAAAGATTATATTTCTTTAAACAATATTTCTCGTGGTAAATTTACTTACACAAAATTTGTTAAGTTAAAAGAACTTGCTAAAAACTCTGTTGGAATTCATGACTATTCTTCAGATTTAATTATCTCTACATATATTGATTTATTCAATCTTCTTAATAAGAAAATCGAACCTATAGAAGATAAAATTTCTACAATTATCAAAGAGCTAAATCCTTCCATCCTTACTATTCCAGGAATTGGAGAGATTACCGCAGCATCTATTGTTTCTGAATTTGGAGATATTAGCTTATTCTCAAGTCCAGCTAAAATGCTTGCTTTTTCGGGCTTAGAACCCAGTATAAACCAATCTGGCACTTTGGATTTTAAAGGTAAGATGGTTAAACATGGATCAGGATACTTAAGATATGTGTTAATGAATACATCTTTTAATATTCTTAAATACAATCCTATTTTCTATGATTTTTATCTTAAGAAACGATCTGAAGGTAAATCTCATAGAGTTGCTTTATCACATGTTGCTAAAAAGTTAATTAGAGTTGCTTTATCACATGTTGCTAAAAAGTTAATTAGAATTATTTATACTCTAGAAACTAAACATGTGGATTTTAATCCTTCTTTATTAAAATAGCATTTAAACTATTTTTCAAAGATTTCAATCCGTGAAATCTTTTTGGCATGGGATTAGTTCCGGTTTATATTATTTTTAAAGAAGTGCTTGACTTTTTATAGTTAGACTCCTCTTTATTATTATATTGCTTTTTAAAAGAAAAATAAATATATTTCGTGATATAATATGAAAGGTGAAAATAATGAAGCTAAAATTTTATTTACTAACTATAATTTTTTCATTAATAATATGGATTCTTCCAGTAAATGGACTTGAGATTGATTTAAAATCTGAAAATATTATTTTATATAATTTAAAAGATGATAATATATTATATAAAAAAAATAGTGATAAAAACACTCATATAGCGTCTTTAACTAAAATAGTAACTGTATTAGTTGCATTAGAAAATATTAATGATATAAATAATAAAGTGGTTTTAACTGAAGAAGTCTTCGAAGGTCTTGCTGAAGCTGATGCATCAGTTGCTGGTTTTAATATTAATGAAACTGTAAGTTATGAAGATTTATTATATGGTGCGATGCTACCTAGTGGAGCTGATGCTACCAAAGCTTTAGCAATTAACCTTTTTAAAAATGAGCAAAACTTTGTTAATAAAATGAATGAATTAATGATAAAATTAAATATCCATAATACATATTTTACTAATACTAGTGGTTTAGATGAAGAAGGACAAAAAGCTACATTAGAAGATTTATTGACTATTATTTTATATGCATTTGAAAATGATGAGTTTATTAAAATATTTAATACTAAAAGTTATATTACTTATAGTGGTCGTTTAAATTTAAAAAGTACTTTGGATTATTATGAAAATAAATTTAATATTAATGCCGATTTAATAAAAGGAGCTAAAACTGGATATACAGATTTAGCTGGATTGGCTTTACTTAGTTATGCTAGTAAAGATGATGTTGAACTATTATTAATTACTACTAATGCTCCAGTAAATGAATTACGCTATCCTTATAATATTACTGATGCATTATCAGTATATAATTATTATTTTAAAAATTATACTAATCATACCATTATCAATAAAAATGAGATTTTAACAAAAATTCCTACTCAATATAGTAATAGTGATTATGCTAATTTAATTTATAAAGAAGAAGATTTCAAATATTATTTACCTGTTGATTATAATCAAAATGATTTAGTAATCAATTTTGATTTAATAGATAATGTAAGTTATAAAACTGATATAAAAAAATCAGTAGGAGCATTTACAATATTGTATCAAGATGATGAAATTTTTAATGGTGAGTTATATTTATCAGATAAAGTCAATTTTTCATTAATAACTTTTATGAAAGTTAATTATGATATTTTTATTTATTTAACAGGAATGATAGTTTTTATAATTTTAATAAAAAGAAAGAGGATATATAATGGCAATAGATAAAGTTAAAAATTTTTTTAATCAATATAATATAGCAAACAGGATAATAGAACTTAAAGAATCAAGTGCTACAGTTGAGCTCGCTTCTCAGGCTCTAGGATGTAATACAAATGATATCGCTAAAAGTTTAGCGTTTATAGTTGATAAAAAGCCAGTTTTAATAATAACATCAGGAGATGCTCGAATTGATAATCTTAAATATAAAAATCAATTTAAAACAAAAGCTATAATGTTAAAAGGTGATGATGTCGAAAAAAAAATAGGCCATGCTATCGGTGGAGTTTGCCCTTTTGGAATTAATAATGATGTTATAGTTTATTTAGACGAAAGTCTTAAAGATTTAAAATATGTATATCCTGCCTGTGGTAGTAGCAACAGCGCTATTAAATTATCAATCTCAGAATTAGAAAAATATTCAAAATACCATAACTGGATTAATGTAACTAAAGACAATCATTATTTATCATGATATAATTAATCATATATATAAGAAATAGAGGTATTTATGAGAAATAGAAAAGACGCAAAACGGGTTAAAGATATAGATGGAATGCACGGGTTAATGGTCCATATAAAACCATCAAGAGCTGATTCAGATGTCTATATTAATCAAAAAATAGATGTTACTAATTTAGTCGAATATTATAATAAAATAAACAAACAAAATCCTGATACAAAATATACTTATTTTCATATGTTTTGTACAGCTTTTGGTAAAACAGTTTATAATAGACCGCTTTTAAACCGATTTGTGATAAATAAAAAGTATTATGATCGTAATGATATAACAATTTCATTTGTAGCAAAAAGAGAGTTTACTGATGAATCAGAAGAAAATTTTTCTGTTATCAAAGTAGAAAAGAATGATAATATACATACTTTAAAAACTAAAATATCTGGACAAGTTCAAAGTATTCGTTCTAGTAAATTAAATAATGCGGATAAATTTATGGATTTAATAGGTAAATTACCTAAATTTATTAAAAGTATTATAACTTATATTATAAAATTTGCTGATAACCATGATTTAATACCTGCTTCCCTTACTAAAGATTCGATTTATCATACATCAGTAATCGTTTCTAATTTAGGTAGTATTAAATGCGGAGCAATATATCATAATCTTACTGATTTTGGAACTAACTCTATTTTAGTAACTATGGGAGAAATAAAAGATGAACCGGTAGTTATAGATGGTAAAGTAGAAGTAAGAAAAATGTGTGAATTTGGTGTCAATCTTGATGAAAGGATTGCTGATGGTTTTTACTTTGTAAAATCATTAAAAGTTTTTGAACATATATTACAAAATCCAGAATTATTAGAAGATGATGCTAATTCAGAAATTAAAATTTAATTTAAGGAGTTTTTATGAAAAAAATATATATTATGTCTTCATACACCGGTACTTGGTTTTCTAAATTTTTAAAAATATTTTCAGAAGAAAAATATATCCATATAAGTATTTCTTTAGATGAAAAATTTGAAAAAGTATATTCTTTTGGAAGAAAAAACCCTAAAAGAATATTACCTGCGGGATTTGTTCATGAAGATTTAAAGTTAATATGTACTTTATATACTAATTCTGTTACGAGAATTTATGAACTTGATGTAAAAGAAGAACAATATATTAAATTAAAAAATATTATCAATGAAACTTATATTAATAATGCTGAAAAGTATCGTTATAACATTAAAGGTTTACCTATGATTAATTTTAATTTAAGTTATCAAAGAAAGTATCATTATATATGTAGTCAGTTTTGTGGTAAAGTACTAATAGATGCTGGAATTTATAATTTTGATAAAGATTATTCTCTTATAAAACCTAAAGACTTGGTTGAACTAGAAAACTTAAAGTTAATATATGAAGGTAAAATAAAAGATTATTTTAAAAAAGAAAAAAACACTTGAATTTTCAAGTATTTTTTATTTCCATTTAAAGTTTACAACCTCAGGAATATCTAT
>CAYTQE010000075.1:0-4066 GCA_964439985.1 uncultured Muribaculaceae bacterium
CCATCAGCTATTTTTAATGAAGATTTAACTCGTAAACTAAGATTTAATCATCCAAAAGAAATATTTGGTAATTACTATTTTGAAATAGATGAAGAAGGAAAACCTTACTGGGTTATTCAAACGCTTAAATATATTGGTGTTGGAATTAAAAAAGAAATTAGTGGGGTTATAGTTCTAGATCCAGTAACTGGAGAAAGTAATAAATATAATGTAGATAAGGTACCTGTATGGTTAGATCATGTCTACGCATCAGACTTAATAATTGAGCAAGTTAATGATTGGGGTAGGTATAAAAATGGTTTTATAAACTCAATAATAGGTCAAAAAAATGTAGTTATGGCAACAGAAGGATATAATTATACAGTAATGAATGATGATTTATACTTATATACTGGTATTACATCTGTTTCTACAGATGAGGCAAATATTGGCTTTATACTAACTAATTTAAGAACGAAAGAAACCAACTTTTATGCAGCTCCTGGAGCTGAGGAATACTCAGCAATGGCATCTGCTGAAGGACAAGTCCAACAAATGAAATATAATGCAACTTTTCCTCTTTTAATAAACTTAAATAATAAACCTACATATTTAATTAGTTTAAAAGATAATGCTGGATTAGTTAAAATGTATGCATTTGTAGATGTTATTGATTATCAAAAAGTAGTAGTAACTGATGCAGCTCTTGGAATAGAAGAAGCCGCTAATAAATTTTTAGGTGATGATAAAATTATTCCTGATAATAAATTAGAAAAAGAAATAAGAATATCAACAATTACTAATGCTGTAATTGATAATAATACTTACTTCTATATAACTGATAATAATAATCAAAGATACATTGTTTCAATTAAAGTAAATAGAAATCTACTCCCATTTTTAAAGATAAATCAAAAAATAAAAATAGAATATGCTGAAGAAAAAGACTTAATTGAAATTATAACTATTAAGGAGCTCTAATATGATATATCCCCAAATAATCGCATTTGTATTGATGCTCATATTTATGGCTTTTCCAATATTAATATTTTTCCTATATTCTATTTGGAGAGTATTTGAAAAATGTGAAGAAAGTGGTTGGCAAGCTATAATCCCATTTTATAATGTATGGGTACTTATAGATATAACTGGTTTAAAACCATATTATATATTTATAATGCTTGCAAGCTACATACTGCCAATTATAAGTTTAGGGTTATTAACTGGATTAGGTGGTCTAATATCTTTATTTGGTTTTTTCAGTGCTCATTATAATTTAGCTAAAAAGTTTTCTAAAGATCCAATCTTATATGGTTTAGGTTTAACTTTTATACCAATAATATTTTATCCGATTTTAGCATTTTCTCAAGATGCTAAATATAATTCTAATATAGAAGTTAGTCCATATGGCCCGATATTAGAAGAAACAATTAATAATTATCAAAATAAATATTCTAATTCCAAACAAGATTCAACAAAGGAAAATAATTTTTGTAAAAATTGTGGAGAGAATGTAAATAATGATAAATTTTGTAGTAAATGTGGTGCTGAACAAAAAAAATAATTAATTTCGCTATTGATTATTTTTTTTCATATTTATTTATGGTATACTGTTAATAGTAAAGGATAGATGCCCTATGAAAAAGAATAAAATGATTTTAAAAAATTGCCCTAATTTTTATAAGATAATTAATTTTGATTTTTTTGAAGATGATTATATTTCTGAGAGATTAATTCAAATATATAAAGACTTCATATTTAATATTGATTTAGATAATGCCGAAGATATTAACATGATTAAACAAATAGATTTAGTAATTAACAAATATATGGAAGATTATTATTTTCGTAAAGAAATGCAAAGAAGTATGCTAAATATTAGAGTTCAAAAATCAGATAATGTTTTAAGAGATATAGCTGAGTGTATTATTAATTGTTTTGATGCATATGAATCAGGTTATACGCGTAATATTTATTTTGCGAGGTGGATTTAATTGATAGATGAAGATTTTTATTTTGAAGAAAGTAATCCTAAAAAAGTTTTTTTAGCTATTTTATTAATTTTATTTGTATCAGGGCTTTGTTTTGGAGCTTATTACTATATAAATAAAAGAGATAATTTAAAATTAAAAGATGTAACAGTAGAATTAGGTAGTACTATTTCTGAGAATATTGAAGACTATGTTAAAAGTGGTCGATATGATGGTTTTACTTTAGATATAACAAATGTTTATGTAAATGAAGAAGGTATTGCTGATAGTGTTGGTGAATATAGTTACAAATTAACTAAAAACAATATCATTAAAAAAGGTAAATTATTTGTTAAAGATACAACTCCACCAGAAGTTACACTCCATGAATTAAAAGTAGGTTTAAATGAAGAATTTGATATTAGTGACTTTGTAACTTCATGTGAAGATTTATCAGAAGTATGTAATGTTACCTATGCTAGTGATAAATACTACGATTTAATAAAAGAAGAAGGCACTCATAATGTTACTTTAATTATTAAAGATAAATATGAAAATGAAGTAACTAAAAAAACAACATTAATTGTTAGTTCAGATTTCTCATTAAATGAATTAAAGGCTCAAGATAAAGAAGTTGCTAATATATATCCAATTGATAATGATTGGGATAATATATATACAGTCAAATTTGAAAAAGGACTATCTGAAGAAGATGAAACATTTGAAGCTGAAATATTAGATTTAGCTAATATTAATTTTCAAAATATCTATAATAAAGATATAAAGAATAAAACAATGTTGACTATATATAATAAATATCATTATGTTTTGGGATTTAGTATTAAATTAGAGTTTGTTGATGGAGAAATAATATATGTTCCAGAAAAAGATCTGATAAAAGAAAACGAGGAGTAAAGTGGATTTTAGAGAAATAAAAGAATTTATTAGTGATTTTATTGGATATATATTAACATTTATATTTGTTATTATTTTCTTTGCATTTATAGTATCAGCTCAACCAGTAGCTGGAAACTCTATGTATCCGACATTAAAAGAAGGAGATATAGTAGTAGTATCTAAACTATTCTATAATATAGGTAAACCTAAAAGAAATGAAATAGTAAACGTAAAAGATGATTTAGGAAAATCATATGTTAAAAGAATAGTTGGACTTCCAGGAGAAAAAATAGAATATTTAGATAATATCTTATATATAAATGACAAACCTTATCAAGAAAATTTTATTTTTAAAGAATTTCAAACATCAAACTTCTTATTTGAAGATATATGTTCTAAAGAAGATTGTCCAGCGGGAGTTATCCCAGAAGATAAATACTTAGTACTTGGTGATAATAGAGGAGAATCAGTAGATAGTAGAACACCTGATTTCGGTCTTAGGAATAAAAAAAATATAAATGGACAAGTTATATTTAAAGTTTGGCCATTTAAGGATTTTGGCAGAATAGAGTAGTACAATACTCTTTTTTGTTTACAAAGAAAATATTATGCATATAAATAATAGAAATCAAAATTACCAATAATTTCCATTTAGAGTGAGAAAACATTGAATTTTAAAAATTTGTATACTATAATATAATTAATTAAGCGAGTTAAACAGTTTAATTAAATAAATTAGGGAGGGATTTATATGTTTAACAAAAAAAGATTGATCGTTTTTGTAGCATTCTTAGCAGCATTATTTTTTATGACAATGTATGCTGGTGGAACAGCACAAAACACATCAATCGCGACAAGAGTAGTAAAATTTATTGATGGCTATAATGATGCCGAAATAAGTACACAAAACGTAGTATTAGGAGAGGAGGCTAATGTACCTGATGCACCAACTCACAGAGATCTATTGTTTATTGGTTGGTTTGATGGTGATACAGAGATTAAAACTTTTAAGAATATCGCGAAAGATTTAACGGTCACATCTAATTATGTAGCTGACATTAATAATAATGGTGAAGCTGATTCAGATGAAACACCATTTATAGTAACATTCCATGACACCATTACTAGAACTAACATTACAGTGGTAAATGTTTTACCTGGAATGAATGCAACAGCACCAACAGTACCAACACATGATGGCTATACATTTGCTAGTTGGT
>CAYTQE010000076.1:0-3833 GCA_964439985.1 uncultured Muribaculaceae bacterium
AAGCATAGTGATATGTTGAGGTGACTAGTACTAATAGATCGAGGATTTAATCATAATATTATATTTGATTGATGAATACATTATCTTGTTTTTAAAGGACAAAATCCTTATATTGGTGATGATAGCTAAGTGGATACACCTCTTCCCATCTCGAACAGAGTAGTTAAGCACTTAAACGCCGACGATAGCCCAGTAAGCTAAAATAGGTAGTTGCCAATATTTTTTTTTGCTTAAATATATATTTTTAAAATATGTCTAAAGAAAGTAAAGTGAAAATAAAATGATTGACACCGTATTTATAGATATAGCTTCAAATTAATAATATTTAAAAAATAATACTTATTAAATCAACAAAAGTTGATTTTTTTTTGTTATGATGGTTAAGGTAGAGGTAATGTTTATGAAAGTAGGATTTGATTGTAATAAATATGTTAAAGTACAAAGTAAAAAAATAAAAGAAAGAGTTAAACAATTTGATAAGTTATATTTGGAAGTAGGAGGCAAACTTTTTAATGATAGTCACGCTTCTAGAGTACTTCCTGGTTTTGAGCCTGATGCTAAAATACATGTATTATCAGAATTAAAAAAAGATTTAGAGATCATATTTTGTATTAATGCTGGTGATATAGAAAAAAGTAAAACTAGATCAGAATATGGTATTACTTATGATACAGAATTACTAAATTTAATTAATAAATCAATTAATGAAGGTTTTTTAATAAATAGTGTCGTAATTACTTTATATAATAATCAAAATAGTGTTAATAATTTTATTAAAAGACTAGAACGAGACAATATTAAAACTTATGTTCATACAGCAACTAAGGGATATCCAACAGATATCGATATAATTGTAAGTGATGAAGGATATGGTGCTAATTCATATATAGAAACAACTAAGAAATTAATCCTGGTTAATGCCCCAGGTGCTGGTTCAGGAAAACTAGCTACATGTTTTAGTCAGTTATACCATGAACAAAAAAGAGGAGTTAATGCTGGTTATGCTAAATTTGAAACTTTTCCAGTCTGGAATCTGCCTTTAAAACATCCGATAAATATAGCTTATGAAGCAGCATCAGCAGATCGAAAAGATTATACTATGATTGATCCTTTTCATTTAGAATATTATAATATCCAAGCTGTAAATTATAATCGAGATGTAGAAACTTTCCCTATTTTAAGAAGTATTTTAAGTAAAATATCAAATCAAAACATATATAATTCACCAACTGATATGAGTGTTAATGTAATAGCAGATGCAATTATAGATAATAATATAGTCGAAGAAGCTACTAAAAAAGAAATAGTTAGAAGATATTATATGGAAGAATCCAATTATAAATTAGGAACATGTGAGTATGATAGTGTTCAAAGAATTAAACTTTTATTAACAGAACTCAATATAGATAAAGACTATTTAAAAGTAGTTAAACCAGCTCTTTTAAAAGCTAAAAAAACTGAAAGACATGCTATGGCCTTAGAACTACCTAATGGCAAAATAGTAACTGGTAGAGAAACAGATTTACTATCACCAGCTAGTAGTTTAATAATTAACGCTATGAAAGTTTTAACTAGAATACCTGATGAAATTGATCTATTAAGTCCATCAGTCTTAGAACCGATTTTAAAGCTTCGTAGAGGTCAAAATCAATTATCACTACAAGAAGTACTTGTAGCGTTATCAATCTGTTCTGTAACTAACCCAATCATTGAAAAAGCCTTACAAAAAGCTAATAAATTAAATGGTTGTGATGTTCATTCTACTTATATAGTCCAAAACGGAGATTTAAAAGCTTTAAAAAGTTTAGGCATAAATTTGACAACAGAACCAGTCTTTTATTCAAATGAACTTTTTTAGGGTTTACTTAATAATACAATTTATATATAATAATTATAGGTGAGATAGAAATGAATTATAAATATACTTCTAAAAGTATAGAAGACACAATGGAATTAGCAGAAAATATCGAATCTGAAAAATTTCCAGGTATGGTAGTTTGTTTAATTGGTGAACTAGGTAGTGGTAAAACTGTCTTTGTAAAAGGTTTTGCTAAGTCTTTAGGAATAGAAGAGACAATTACTAGTCCAACATTTAATTTAATAAAAGAATATAATAATAGTGAAATGCCTTTATATCATATGGATGTATATCGTTTAGAAGGAGATGCCTCTAATTTAGGTTTAGAAGACTATTTTAATAAAGAAGCAACTTGTATGATAGAGTGGGCTGATTTAATAACTGATTATTTACCAGAAGAAAGACTTGAAATAAAATTTAAAGTTATTGATGAAGATACCAGAGTCTTAATATTAAAGCCACATGGAGATAAATATGAAGATTTAGTAAATGCGGTATTATAGTTAGTTAAAATATTAAAAAAATAGAAAAAGACTTTGTGTAAAGATAACAAAGTCTTTTTCTTTATAAATAATGAATATTAGTATAAATATTGCTATAATATATATGTTTGGAAGTGAAAAAATGAAAACATTATTTATAAGTACATTTAATCAAAAAGTAATTATTGGTTTAATTATAAAAGATGAGTTAATTATAGAAGAAGAAGTAATATCAAATAAAAGTCATAGTTTAACCCTTATTCCTACTATAGATAATATATTAAAAAAAAGTAATACTAATATTAAAGATTTAGAAGAGATAATAGTTATAAATGGCCCTGGTTCATTTACAGGAGTAAGATTAGGAGTAACCGTTGCTAAAACATTAAGTTATACTTTAAAAATTAAAATAAAAACTATAACTAGTATTAAAGCAATAGCTTTATCAAATAATATTTCTAAAAAAATTATTGCTATTTCTGATAGTAAAGGAAAATATTATGGAATATTTAACGATAATAAATTAATTGATGAAATAAATTATTTAAACTTAAATCAATATAATGAATTAATAAAAAAATATTCTGATTATAAAATTATTGAAAAAGAAAATATTGATATAATAAAAGTACATCAATATTTAAAAGATGCAGAAAATATTAATCCCCACCTAGTTAATCCAGTATATATTAAAAAAATAGAGGTCTTAAATGGTAAGTAAATTTAGTAAAGAAAATATTATTGAAATAGAAGAATTAGGATTATTAATAAATCCTAAATTTAAAGAACTATTTCATATAGGTAATTTAAGTAAATTAGAAGAAATATATGTTTATAAAGAAGAAAATATAGTATTAGGTTTTTTACATGTTTTAAATAATATTGATAATATCGAAATTATTAATATTGTTACTAAAGAAGAAAATCGTAATAATCATATAGCTACTTACTTATTAGATTTTTTATTAAATGAAATAGATAAACCGATTATATTAGAAGTTAGAGAATCTAATATACCAGCTATTAAACTATATAATAAATTTAATTTTTTTGAAATATCTAGAAGAGAAAATTATTATGGAACAGAAGACGCGATAATAATGGAAAGAAGTAATAAATAATGAAAAATGTATATATATTAGGTATAGAAACTAGTTGTGATGAAACTAGTATAGCAATTGTTAAAAATGGAGTAGAAGATATTGCAACTACAATATTATCTCAAATAGATATTCATAAATCTTTTGGTGGAGTAGTACCTGAAATAGCTAGTAGAATGCATACTGAAAATATTACTTTAGTACTAGAAGATTTATTAAATAAAACACAGATAAAAATAGAAGATATTGATGCGATAGCTGTTACTTATGCTCCAGGATTGCTTGGAAGTTTACTAGTAGGGTTAGAATTTGCTAAGACATTATCACTTGTTTATAATAAACCTCTAATAAAAGTACATCATCTTGCTGGGCATATTTATGCAAATAATTTAG
>CAYTQE010000077.1:0-2871 GCA_964439985.1 uncultured Muribaculaceae bacterium
TTCTAATTCCACTTTATATACGTCTTTGACAACATCAATGACCTTGCCATCAACTGTTATAGGTGTTTCTTTAGCCACTTTTTCACTCTCCTGTTAATATTTCATATCCATCATCAATAACAACAACTGTATGCTCGAAATGAGCACTATTTTTATGATCTCTTGTGAGAATCGTCCAGTCATCGCCAACTATCTGACAAATATGTCTTGTTCCGGCATTAATCATTGGTTCTACTGCAACGACCATACCTGTTTTTAAAATCAATCCTGTGTTATATTTTCCATAGTTTGGAACATCTGGATCTTCATGAAGATTTTTTCCAATACCATGACCTACTAATTCTCTTACAACACTGTATTTATGTTTCTTAGCATACTCGCTAATTCTAGCTCCGATATTTCCAATCGGTACACCATTTTTGATTTCAGATAAACCTTTATAAAGCATCTTTTCTGTATGATGTATTAACTTTTCATTAGTTTTAGATATTATTCCTACACCATGAGTTTTAGCTGAATCTGAATGATATCCATCTTTTAAAACTCCGATATCTATTGATACAATATCGCCTTCTTTTAAAATTCTATCTCCTGGTATTCCATGAACTATTTCATCATTAACACTAATACATATACTTTTTGGAAAGCCATTATAATTAAGAAATGATGGTACTCCTCCATGTTTTCTTATAAATTTATCTGCTTCTTCATTTAAGTAATTAGTAGTGATACCGGGAACAATTAATTTTTTTAAATACTCATGAGTTAAATAATTAATATGCCCCGCTTCTTTAATTTTTTTAATTTCTTCTTTACTTTTAATTGATATCACTTAATCACATTCTCGATTTCTTCTAATGTCATAGTAGGATTTACTGGGTCTTCTACTATATATAACATTTCTTTATTTTTATAATAATTTAATAATGGGATGGTATTCTTAATATAATTTTTATATCGAATTTTGAATGTTTCTTCAGTATCATCTTCACGATTAACTAATTCTATATTACAATCATCGCATATACCTTCAAGTTCTGGTTGTACTTCTTTGGCAAATTTATTATAAGTTCTGTTACAGTTAGGACATTTTAATCTACCAACAACTCTTCTTATTGCCTCTTCTTCACTAACATTTAAATAAATTGCTAAACAAGGTTTTATATTTAATTTATTTAGTAATTCATCTAATGACTTTGCTTGTTCTAAATTACGAGGATAACCATCAAATGCATATGGTTCTTTTGTTTCTATTAATTTATTTTCTAATAGAGAAGTTACAATATCATTTGATACGAAGTTTCCTGAATTTATTATTTCTGCGATTTCTTTACCCAGTTTACTCTCACTTGCTACTTCAGAACTTAGTAAGTTTCCAGTTGATATATGATTATATCCATATTTTTTAACTAGTAAGTTACTTTGAGTTCCTTTACCAGAAGCAGGTGGAGCAATAAAAATTATATTTTTCACTATCTTCTAGACCTTCCTCTTCTTCGACCAGTATAGCTTCTTGATACAAGGCTACTTTCTAGTTGTTTATATGTTTCAAGAGCAACACCAACAACTATCAATAATCCTGTTCCACCAAGTGAAGCTGCACTTGATAAAGAAGTTAAGCTAGAAAATATAATTGGAATAGCTGCTAGAATCATTAAAAATATAGTCCCAACCACTGTTAATCTAATGATTATATATTTTAAATGAGCACTGGTTTTATCTCCTGGAGTTATTCCAGGGATATAACCTCTACTCTTATCTAGGTTTTCAGCCATTTCATCAGGATTTAATTGTAATAATGTGTAAAAATATCCGAAAACAAATATTAATAACATATACAGTAGAAATCCTGTATAACTAGTATATACTATATACTTTTCTATAAAATTATTAAATGCTTCATTATTAATAACTTGTCCAATTAGAGATGGAACTCCAATTAGAGCAGATGCAAATATTACAGGTACAACTCCTGCAGAGTTTAACTTAATTGGGATAAATGATTTTTCTCCACCATAAGCTCCTGTTGTTCGATTTGAATACTGGATAGCTACTCTTCTTTCAGCACTTTGAGTATATATTACTCCAACTATAATTAAAATATAGACAAGAATAAATATTGCAAATAAGATAATCCCAGTCCAAGTAGTAAATGTATTACCTAGTACTAATTCTCTATAAGCTGTAATAAATGTATTTGGTAAAGTGTTTACAATACCTGCCATTATGATTAATGACATACCATTACCAATACCTTTTCTTGTTATTTCATCACCTAACCATAATAGAAATGCAGTACCTGCAGTTAATATTAAAGTTGTTTTAATTATAACAACACTTCCAGCATCTGCTAAAAATGCATAAGAGAAAACATAACCTTGAACAATTGCAAATATAATTCCTAAATAACGGTTAATACGATTTATTTTTTGTCTACCTGTTGCACCTTGATCTTTTAATTCCTTAAAATAAGGTATAATATCCATTTGAAATAATTGAGTAATAATCGAAGCTGAAATATAAGGCATTACACCAAGTGCAAAGATTGAAAATGATTTTAATCCTCCACCACTCATTAAGTTTAAAAGTTCTAAGAAGCCTAAATTTTGAGTAATACTTTTAGCTCCTGGAACAATAATATTAGTTCCTAAAGCAAAGATTGCTAAACAAAATAAAGTAAATATCATTCTTTTACGCAAATCTTGATTTGTTGGACTAAATAGTCCTTTTAGATTAGAAAACATCTAAATCACCTCAGCAATTCCGCCAGCACTTTCAATTTTTGTTACAGCTTTAGAAGAGAATCTATTAGCTTTAATTGTTATCTTTTTAGTTAATTCACCACTACCTAAAACTTTAATTCCAGCTAAT
>CAYTQE010000077.1:2881-3638 GCA_964439985.1 uncultured Muribaculaceae bacterium
AACGGTTATTATTAAATCCTCTTTTAGGTAATCTACGAAATAACGCACTTTGACCACCTTGGAACCAAGCAGGAATTGAAGATCCACTTCTAGCTTTTTGTCCTTTGTGACCACGACCAGATGTTTTTCCTGATCCAGATGCCATCCCACGTCCTACTCTTTTTATTTTTTTAGCCTCAGGCATTGAGTCAAGTTCATGTAACTTCATCCTATAACTCCTCCTTAGTCTTACCACGTAATTCAGCTATATGTTCAGCTGTTCTTTGTGACTGTAGAGCAGCAAGAGTTGCTTTAGCAACGTTTACTTGAGTATTTGATCCTAAAGATTTTGAAACAATATCTTTAATACCAGCTAGTTCTACAACAGAACGAACTGCTCCACCAGCTATAACTCCAGTACCTTCTTTTGCAGGTTTAATCATAACCTTAGCTCTACCAACAACACTAGTTTGTTCATGAGATATAGTTCTTCCTTCAACTAAGGAAACTTTAATTAAGTTCTTATTAGCTGCTTCAATACCTTTTTTTATTGCCTCTGGTACTTCATTTGCTTTACCAGTTCCAATACCAACTAATCCTTTGCCATCTCCAACTGCCATTGTAGCAGAAAATCTAAAGTGTCTACCACCTTTGGTAACTTTAGTAACACGAGAAATTGAAATTACTTTTTCTTCTAAAAGTTTTTTCTTTGGTTCAAATTTTTTGCTAAAGTCTTTTTTTCCAGGCTTACGAGCTGGTTTTCTATTTTCTTTTCCTT
>CAYTQE010000078.1:0-3636 GCA_964439985.1 uncultured Muribaculaceae bacterium
ATTTTAGCATAATTATACATTATTTCAATTAAATATTTATCATTTTGTGAATTTACTTCTAAATAGCCTTTAGAGTCTTTATATATTATTTCTTGGCTTAGATAACTATCTGATTTTATTTCATAATCTTTTTCTACATTATTATAATAACTAACTATATCAACATATAAATAGTAAGTATAATTTTTATTAGTTAAGATCTCATTAAAATCTTCTACTTTTCTAATTTGCATACTATTAGGTAAATAATATTTATATCCTGTTCGATATGTATTATGAAGTTTTAATTTACTTTCGGCAACTTGATTAATTAAATCTTCTACTGGAGTCTTATTAATATTAGTGCAACCTGTTAAAAATAAAATTAAGGTAATAAATAGTATTATTTTTTTCATAAACTCTCCTGTTATTATTATAGCAAAGATAATATTTTTTTTAAATATCTTTAGTTGCATGTAAATAATTAATTGTTTCATTCATATTTGAAAATTTTCTTTCATATTCAGTTATAACATTAGGGATATCAGTTTTATGTAAATCTAAGGAAACTTTTTTTAAAATATAACCATTACTTGATAAAGATACTAAGGAATATTCAAATAACGATTTATTATCAGTTTTTTGATAAATACTTACTTTTTTATCAAAGAGTTTTTCATATTTATCTAAAAAATTTTTACTAGTTAATCTTCTTTTTTCATGACGTTTTTTTGGCCATGGGTCAGAAAAATTTAAGTATAATACTTCTATTTTAGTATTAATAACATTATTTATTTCTATAGCATCCAGTGACATAAATTTTAAATTATTAGGGATTATTTCTATTTTTTCTAAAGCTCTAACTAAAACTGATTCATATTTTTCAATCCCAATAAAATTAATATCAGGATATTTTTCAGCCATCCCAATTATAAAGTCACCTTTACCCATTCCTATTTCTAAATGAATTGGATTAGTATTCATAAAAGTATCTTTAGTTAAATCTTTTATTACTAGTGGATGATTATTTACTATTCCACTTGCGTTTTTAACATTTCTAAGCCTCATAATATACTCCTTCTATAAACATTTTTCCTAGAGATTACATATAATAGTCTAGAGGTGAAATAATGAAAAAAGAACGAAACGCTTTTTTTGAAAGTGTCGGTTATAATAGTATAAATACAGGAATGAATCCTAATATGATGCAACCTATGATGCCTGGAATGCCTGGCCAAGTTACTAGTAATTCTAATTTTTATGCTGGTCCCCCACTAAATCAAAATTTAAATGCTGGACCTAATCCCAATATGGGAATGGGTATGCCTGTTGATCTAGACTCTAGATTTTCAAAAATTGAAAGACAAATAAACCGACTAGAAACAAGGGTTAATAAATTAGAAGGTGATACTGGTATTGCTACATATCCTGAAAATGATTATAACTATTCTAATTCCATGTATATGGTTTAATTCTTACTTTTAATTTTAAACTTACCAAAAGTAAGTTTTTTTATGATTTTTTCTAAATCTTTACCACCAAATATTTCTTGTGGTATTTTTAATTTTATACTTAAACCAATATATATAATTCCCCCTATGATTGCATTTATTAATATTAGTTTAACTGATGAGGTACGACTATAAACATTAAATGGTAAAAATTGATTTAATATTAGTAAAACTGCTGTCATAGCAATTGCTGGAATTAATATCTTTGCAATTTGTTTATATGTTTCTTTATAACTCATTTTATGTTCTAAGCTAATAGCATGAAGACCTATATATATTGAAATAGCAAAACTTATTAATGTTGCAGTTACAGCTCCATAATATACTCCTATTCCAATATAGTTTGCTAGAATCATTAGAGGAACATTTAAGACAGCTTTAAATAAAAATCCAAATATTACTGCTTGATAAACTTCTTTAAACTTATTTAAACTTTGAAGAGCAGTAGTTACTATCATATATAAATTAGCTGCTAAAGCACTAAAAATTAAAATTCTTAATATCTCTCCACCATATCTATTTATATTATAAAATACTGTCCAAACTGGAGTAGCTAAAATTGATAAACCTAAAGTAAGTGGTATTGATATATATATAATCATCTGCAGAGCTTTATTAATTTTATAATTTAAATCATCCCAATTTTTAGTAGTATAAGCCTCGACTATTGATGGAATTAAACTAACAGTCATTCCCATCCCAATTGAGTTTACAATCATACATAATTTATTTCCCCAAGTTGAAATAACACTAGTAATAAATTCTGCATCATAAGCAGTATATCCTAAATGATCTAAAGTTCTTAATATTAATACCATATCAGTAAAATTATAAACACTATTAACTAAATTTATTATTATAAAAGGAAGAGCATAGGAAGCTATTTTTTTAATTATTTCTTTATTAGTAATTTGATCTTTTTTTAACTTATGATCTAAATCTAAAGCTTTTTTATTTTTTCTAATACTTCTTTGTAAATATAGATATGCTGTTAATCCACCAACAAAAGCTCCAAAAACAGCTATTCCCACTGCTAAAGTAAGTGAAGAATTAAATACTTTATATGCTAAATATGAACCAGTTAAAATAACAAAAATCCTTATTATTTGCTCTATTAAATTAGAATTTGATGAAGGAGTTATATAATTATGTCCTTGTAAATAACCTTTAGTAACACTTAAATGAGGAATTACTAATATTGCAAAAGATACACATCTAATTACAAAAGATACATCTTCTATTGTATTACCACCAGTTAAATTACCTAAAATTAATCTAGCCATTTCTTCTGCAAAGACAAAAAGCACTATAAAAGATATAACCGATATATAACCAATAAATTTTTTACCAAGTCGAAAAGCTCTAGTTTTAGCTTCTGTTAAACCTAGAGCATTATATTCACTAATAATTTTACTTATCGCACTAGGAATACCAGCTGATGATATACCTAAAAAAATTAAATAGATGTTATAAGCATAACTATATAAAGCTCCCCCTTTTGAGCCTACTATAATATAAAAAGGGACAACATAAATCATCCCTAATATTTTAACTAATATTACGGATGCTGTGGCGATAAATGTACCTTCAATAAAACTGTTTTTCTTCATTTTATGTCACTTTCTAATCCATATAAATTACCATTGCTGTAAAACAATATATTTGTTCTTCTCCACTTGTAGCCATAGCAACACTATATTTAATATCCATTAAATCTTTTATTGTTGCTAAAAATGTATTAATAGAAGCCTCTAAATCTTTTTCATGAGATTCATCAAATATTTTCACTTTCATGTTATCCTCCTAAACAAAAGATAACACTTTTAAATCCTAAAAATTGTCGATTTCCAATAATTCTATCATCGCAACCAATAATTACATATTGCCATCTATAATTATACCTAAATTTAAGACAAAAAGCGATATTTGAGCTTTTTATTTACGTTTAGTTTGCAATAAAATCTTTCACAATATTATAAACCTCATCATTTATTTCTTCAATAGTTCTAATCTTATTATTTTTAGAACAGTTTATAATATCAAAATTATATCTTTCAGCCATTAAAAAATATGTTTCCTCAGCATTACGTAAATGATTTTCATCTTTTTCAGCACCATCTAAGGATTCTAATCTACATTCTCTTAA
>CAYTQE010000079.1:0-3544 GCA_964439985.1 uncultured Muribaculaceae bacterium
AATTTTTGTCAACATTAGCCTTTATTTGACATAAGTAGAGGTTTTTTTATTTGTTTATGATAAAATATTTGTAGGAGTTGTTTGTTGATGGCTAAAAAAGCAAAAATTAAAAAGAAACCTAATTCTTTTTATAAAATACTGTCTTTTATTTTAGTTATAATAAGTGTATTGTCAGCTAGTGTAATATTATATTTTGAAATATTACCGATGAAATATTTACTACCCTTATTTGTAGTTTTGAGTTTAATTGTTTTTGGTGTTAGTTATAAGCTTAACACTAGAAGCTATGTATTTACCAAATTATTAATGTCCTTATTTAGTTTTATTATTATAATAATCGAATCTTTAGGAATTTTTTATGCATTTGGAACTATTGATTTTTTAAATAATATATTTGATACTGGGTACCGAGTTGAAACTTATAATATTTATGTTTTAAATGATAGTTCTTATGATAAGTTAAATGATTTAGATTCTAAGAATATTTCTATATATGAATCTAATTCTGATACTTTTGATAAAGCTATAAAAAAATTAAATAATATAATTAATTATAAAGAAACTTTAGTTGATAGTATTACTAAAGGGGTTAATAATTTAATTGATGAAGAAAGTGATGCATTTTTTATTAGTTCGACTTTGATTCAAATCTATAAAGAGGAACATGAAGAAGAATTTTCTAAATTAAGAGTATTAGATTCTATTGATATATTAACTAAAGCATCTAGTAAATTTAAAGAAGTGAATGTTAGAAAGAAGCCTTTTGTAGTTTATTTAAGTGGATCTGATTTAGAAGGATCAATTAATAAAGTATCAAGAAGTGATGTTAATTTATTAGCAGTTGTTAATCCTAAAAAGGGTAAAATATTACTTATAAATACTCCTAGAGATTATTATGTAACTCTTGCTAGTAAAAACGCTCTTGATAAATTAACTCATGCAGGAATTTATGGTATAGAAGAATCAGCTTTAACTTTAGGATTACTTTATGATATAGATATTAATTATTATGCTAGAGTTAATTTTACTTCATTTGTTAAAATAATTGAAGCATTTGATGGTGTGGAAGTTAATTCTAAATATGCCTTTAGTTATGATGGATATACTTTTAGAAAAGGAAGTAATGAACTTTCTGGAAAAGCAGCTTTAGCTTTTAGTAGAGGAAGAGATATGCTTCCAGAAGGTGATATAAGTCGTGGCTATAATCAGCAAGCTGTTATAGCGGGAATTATTAATAAAGCATCTAATCCTAATATCCTTACTAAATATAATACACTTCTTAATTCTTTAGAGTCGGGTGTGATGACTAATATTGATAAAAGTGTTATAACAAAATTAGTTAATCTTCAGTTAAATGAGAATATAAAATGGGAAATAGAAAATCATAATGCTAAAGGAACAGAGGCCTACAAAACTACGTATAGTGCAGGTTCAGCAAGACTCTCAGTTATCGAACCAGACTTAGAGAGTGTTAATGAAATTAAATTAAAAATATATGAATTAATGAATTAAGAGATTAACCTTAAAGAGCTTTCTAGCTCTTTTTTTTAAAAAAAGGAAAAATATAATCTTTCTATAATATATATGTATATAAGGTGAGTTTAATCAAAATTTAATGCAAACAAATGTTTTTAAAACATTGACTGTTAAGTATAAATAATGTAAAATAATTTTTATAAGAAGGGGAAATTTTAATGAATGAAAAAAAATTACAAACAATAAACAATTTATTTGAAAATAAAGAAATTAGAAGCTTATGGGATGCTGATAAAGAAGAATATTATTTTTCTGTTGTAGATGTAATCGAAGCCTTAACTGATAGTCCTAGACCAAGAAAATATTGGAATGCTTTAAAAACTAAATTGGTTGAAGAAGGAAGCCAGTTGTCCTCGAATGTGGGACAACTGAAGATGAAATCCTCTGATGGAAAATTTTATAAGACAGACACATTAGACATTGAAGGAATCTTTAGACTCGTGGAATCGGTACCAAGCCCTAAAGCCGAACCATTCAAGTTATGGTTAGCAAAACTTGGTAAAGAAAGAATCGATGAAATTTTCGACCCTGAAATAGCTGCCTCACGAGCAATTGAATATTATCGTAAACGAGGATATTCTGATGAATGGATTAAAGCAAGGTTAACTTCCACTTTAGACAGAAAAAAACTTACTGATGTCTGGAAAGATGGAGGTATTAATAAAAATTTTGAATATGCTATTTTAACTAATGAAATTTATCATACATGGTCGGGAATGACTGCTCAAGAATATAAAAAATATAAAAACATTAGAAAAGAAAATTTAAGAGATAATATGACTGATATTGAGGTTTCTTTAACTAATTTGGGCGAAATAGCTACTAGAGAAATTGCAAAAAAACATAAGCCGTATGGATTAATTGCTAATAAAAAAGTAGCTCAAGAAGGTGGCAATGTGGCAAAAATAGCTCGCAGTACCTTAGAAAAGAAATTAGGAGAAACGGTAATTAGTAAATCTAATGCTTTAAATTATAAATACATAGATGATGAAAAACAAATAAAGGATAAAGAAATAGTTTAAATTCACTTCTTATTCGTGTTTACTGTATAAAACATATTTATATAAGACAGCACCTCTTAAAATACAGAACTGGGCTTTTTTTGATGTTTTTTTAGAAAAATATTGGTTAAAAATCTTCGTTTGAATTTTCTCATATAGGAATATCACTATGAATAATAAAAAAGTAACTATAAATAAGTTTTGTGGAGAACTTACAAAGCTTAATAATGATATGATAGAGAAAAAATAATTATTGATATAATAACTGATTATTGATAGAATAATACTAAGTGAGTTGAGAAAAATGAATTTAATCGATTTTTTAGAAAAAGAATTAACTGAAATTATTAATGATTTAGGTTATAAAACAGAGGTTAGTTTAATAATTAGTAATAGACCTGATTTAGGTGATTATCAATATAATGGAGCTTTTAATCTTGCTAAAGAATATAAAAAGAATCCTAATATTATAGCTGAAGAAATAGTAAGTGAACTTAAAAATAAAGATTATTTTAGCGTGGTATCATCAGTTGGAGCATTTATTAATTTAAAGATTGCTAATCATTTATTGATTAAGTATGTTAATGATTTAATAGATAATCCAGATCTTAATCTTTATAAGTTAGAACCAAAAACAGTTATTATTGATTATGGTGGTGCTAATATTGCTAAGGAACTTCATGTAGGTCATTTAAGAAGTGCAAATATTGGTGAGGCTCTAAAACGTTTATTAACATCTGCTGGATATAAAATGATTGGTGATGTTCATTTAGGTGATTGGGGTAGACCAATGGGCTTGATTATTAGAGAAATAAAAGAGATGCATCCTGATCTTCCATTTTTTGATGATAACTTTAAAGGTGATTATCCTAAAGAGTGTCCAGTATCTGCTGAAGAATTAAATGATATATACCCTAGAGCAAGTATTAAAGCATCTGAAGATGAAAAGTATATGGAAGAAGCTAAAGCAATTACAACAGCACTTCAAAATGGCCATAAAGCATATT
>CAYTQE010000080.1:0-3529 GCA_964439985.1 uncultured Muribaculaceae bacterium
AAGCGACCGGCTATATCGGCCCGGAAAATCCTCCCCACCTTACGGCGGGTCCCCTCCCTTTTCGGGAGCCAATGTTTTCCTTAGCCGATACAGACCGTTCGCTAACATATTTCGTTGCTCTTCTATCGGTACATCCCGTTGCTCCCTCGCGGCATACTTTGTTGCTGCTCCGCCGGCACATTCTGGTGCTGCTCCGCTGTTTTCATGAAGGGTAGTAAGTAGCAATTATGTTAACAAGGCATGAATGTACTGACTGACAGAAGGTTACGACACCTCGCCCTTTCGTGACACTTACTACCCTTCGACAAAAAGGCCGTTTCCCCGCTGTTTCCATGAAGGGTAGTAAGTAGCAATTATGTTAACAAGGCATGAATGTACAGACTAACAGAAGGTTACGATACCTCGCCCTTTTGTGACACTTACTACCCTTCGACAAAAAGGCCGTTTCCCCGCTGTTTTCATGAAGGGTAGTAAGTAGCAGTTTTGAACAAGGTGTGCTAACGCACAAGTATCTAACTTGTTGCAGCGGTCAGAGGTTCGGGAGCACTCACTACCCTTCAGGCGACCGACCTACTCGCAAAGGTCACAGAGGGCTCGAATCACTCCCTCACCGCCACAAAAAAGGCTGCCGAATATGAGCAGCCTTTTGTTTTTGTGACCAGGCCATCCGCCTGGCGGTTGTTTGTCATCCCTCCGGAAGCCAATATTTCCTAATCCTTAATCCTTGATACAACGGACAGAAAGTCCATCTGCCCAATTACTGCGATCTTCGCCTCCTACGGCAAAAGACTGCTTAGTGTAATCCAAGGTCCCACGATAACTGGCCCACACATCTTCGCTTGACTTTGTGGAACTCCAGAAATACGCGATTTTACCAATTTCCCTGAATTCGTATATAGTCGCGTCCCCCCCAACAGGTGTATAGCCAAGTGGACGGCAGCCGCCAGGAAGAGCTGAAAAGCCGAATTTATTTCTATATGCAGGATAATCAGTATTCCCAACAGCACCTTCTATCCCTGAATAATTCCAACCAGAATCCATTGCCATGGCTTTTCCTATTTTATCTCCTGGTAGATCTCCTGGTTGAGCAGTGCTTTCATCATATAAGCTGCCATCATAATTATACCCGTTACGTGCTAAATACTCTGCCAGCTTCTCCCACTCAACGATACTAGGCAAATGCCAGCCATCCGGACAAGCAGTGGCAGCTGCAGGCCAGTTGTAGAGAAAACCATACGTTTTATAGTTGTCAGTAGCTTTTGCCTCTTCTACATTTGATCCTTCATAACCATACACATAACAATAAGGTTCTGTCATGCCTTCCGTAGTGGGACCATTCAAAAATGTATTATCCGGTAAATATCTGATGTTTTCAGCTATCCAGGTCTGTTCTCCAATGTCAACAGTAGTATATGTAGTTCCGTCACGACTGTCCGCCATGCTTCCATACTTGATAAAATGAGGACCTGTAAAACTTAATTCATCCTCTGGAGGTGTGTCTTCAGTCTTAGCTATAACTGCAAAAAAATGATAAGCCTTCCCTATTTCAGGAGCCGTTGCCCGTTTTGGTTTTGTATCGGAACTTTCATAGCTAACGCCACCACTGGTCTCTATACGTAACTTCAAAGCAGGCCAAACAGTTCCTGTAGGAATATACCAACCCCAAAATTCCAAAATTTCACCATCAGCAAAATTGGCTGAAGCCCTATCAAAAGACAAAGTGGTTCCATCTGTTTCTGTACCGGTAATTTCACCGGTCAGCACATTGTATGTGGCGCTACCCAGGTTCCTGTGAGCAGGTATATCCTCTGTCGCGACAAGCTCGGCTTTTATAATGTTTTCAATGTTTGCTTTGCTTATGTTTTTCAAAGAAATCTTAAACAAGGAACCCAAGTGCTTAAAAGCGGTAGAAATGGAAGGGCTTGCCTTTGGTATCTCCTTCTCTTCAAAGGTAAGAACCAACGTTTTGCTATTCTGAATACCCTCTAACGTTCCGGAAACAGATTCTGAGGCCGTCGGAAGTGTAAACAAGTGTTCGTTTGGGGTGGCTGAAAGACCTCCCCCGCCATACACTCCATACAAATCAAAGGTTTCGTAGTCTCCTTTAGGAAGAGTGAGTGAAAAGGTAGCTTTCTTATTGTTCTGTGGATCTACTATAACCTCAACTCTTTGTCTTTCCTGCTGAGTTCCATATACAACCAACAAGTCCAGTTGATCACCGTCTTTCCAGGCAAGATTGATGTCTAACCAGTCTTGTTCAAGTGATATACGGGTTTGAGGGCTATTAGCAGGCATGTTAACGACAACTCCTATAGTGACAGGAGTAGTAGAAGAGTTGTCCGATAATGTTTCATTGTTATCAACCACACAACCGACCAATAACAGCGTGGCTGCAATATAAGTCACAGCTTTGAACAAGTTGTTTATTTTCATAATGCTTACTTTTTAGAAGGAACATAAGCTCCTGTCACATTGTGTTTAGTATTAGTTAAGGCTTTTAAAGTTAGAACCTTTTTTCTTTTTCTCCAAATAACAAAAAACGAATATGCAAGGCCACCAAAGGTTCGAATCCCTCACTCACCGCTACAAAAAGAACTACCGAATATGAGCAGCCTTTAATTTTGTAGTACCCTTTATTTCTTAATCCTTTACACAACGGACGGAATAACCGCGACTCTTTTGCGCACTGACGGTCAGTGTCAAAAAAATATTATCAAAGTTCAGCTCCCCATCACCTGCGCCATTTGTACCGTATGGTGTAGAACTCCACCAAGAGCCTACTTTACCTCTATTTGTGAAGTTTCCTCCAGCACCACGATACCCCCCCGGAAGCCCTGTAAAACCGGACTTGTTTTTGTAAGCTGGATAATCGTCGTAGCCCGGAGAACCCCCTATGGTTGAAGAGTCCCACCCGCTTTCACTTGCCAGCGACTTGGCAATTTTATTTCCTGTTGTGCTATCATCATAATTGTAGCCGTTGGTAATCAGGTACTCTTGCAATGTTGTCCACTCTGCTGCACTGGGCAGGTGCCAGCCGTCGGGACAAGCGGTAAGAGCTGCCGGCCAATTGTAGAGAACACCGTACGTGATATAGTTCCCTAAACCTTTAGCCACAGCTACATTATCGCTTGTATTGTTATCATACACATAATAATAAGGTTCCGTAGTGGACACTAGTGACTTACTTACTTCAGGCAGATAGGCCAGGTTCTCGGCCATCCATATCTGGCTTCCTATGGCAACCGTATTGTACAGATTCCCGTCACGAAAATCAGCTAGTTTTCCCGGAGCAACGGTCATTTCAGCCGACGTGGCAAAAGTAAGAGCAGAACCATCGTACGTTGCGTTCAGGTAATACGTTTTCCCTACTGTAGCCGTCCTTGCGGGTTTTGTACCTGGAGTAGCAATAGGTGCACCGTCACTCACTATTTCCAAGCCAAGAGCCGGCCAGGCTGCTCCCGTAGCTCCTCCTTTTTCCATGGGAACCCAGGCCCAAAATTCCAGAATGCCCTGGGGAACAACGTTAGAA
>CAYTQE010000081.1:0-3467 GCA_964439985.1 uncultured Muribaculaceae bacterium
AGTGTTGGAAAAAGTACTATCCTTAGTATGATTAGTAATGCTACACCTAAAATAGCCTCATATCACTTTACAACTCTTTCACCAAACTTAGGACTGGTTAAAGTATATGATGATTCATTTGTAATAGCTGATTTACCTGGACTAATAGAAGGAGCAAGTACTGGTGTTGGGCTTGGTATTAAGTTTTTAAGACATGCAATGCGAACTAAAGTAATAGCGCATGTTATAGATATGTCTGGTTTAGAAATGCGTGATCCAGTAAATGATTACCAATTAATTATTGATGAATTAAAGTCTTATGATGAAACTTTAATTCAAAAGCCATCAGTAGTTATTGCTAATAAAATGGATTTAGAAAATGCCCCTGAAAATTTAAAATTATTTCAAAAAAAATATCCTGATTTGAAAATATTTCCAATTAGTGCAATTTTAAATGAAGGCTTAAATGATTTATTAATCTATTTAAATAAACTAGTTAAAGAAACTGAAAATAAACCTTTATATGAAGTAAATACTGAAAATCATAAAATATATAAATATGAAGAAGAAGCAAAATTTACCATCCATAAAGAAGGTAATCTATGGGTTATAAAAGGTAAAGAACCAGAAGAATTATTATTAATGACTCGTTTTACTGAAGATGAAAGTGTTTTAAGATTTGCTCGTAAAATTAAAGGAATGGGCATTGAAGATGAACTAGAACGCTTAGGAGCATATCCTGGTGATGAAGTTAAAATACTAGATTATATATTTACTTTTAAAGAATAGGATTAAATCCTATTTTTTTCGACAATAATTTATCATTAATTTTAATATAATTAAATTGGTGATATCATGAGAACATTCTATTTATTTAAAATTAATGATGAATATAGTAAATTAACTAAAGATATACCCTTTAATTTATATAATACATATTCTAGTATTAGATTAAGTAATCCCGATAATTTAAATTATATATATAATCAATATAAAAGTATAACATCTAGAGTATCAGTAAATGTTATCAATAAATATTTAATGAGTAAAATGAAAGAACTAGACGGTTATAGTATTTATCGTAATACTCATTTATTTAATGATTATTATAGTGGCGAAGCTAGTAAATTAATAATCTATAATAGTTACTTTATTTTAAAAAGTAATAAATCTAACAGTACTTTTTTTTCAGCATTAAATCAAATTCCCAATATATTTGTAATTGATTTTGAAAATAAAGACTATTTTTGGTTAAAAGGTTCTAAATATTTAACTCTTGTTAATTAGTTAATCTTTAGTGTATAATGAAAAAGAGGAGTGATAAATATGTTACAAGATATATTGTTAATATTACTTGGGTTAGTAATAGGTGCAGTAGCTGGATTTTTTATTTGTAAAATCTATATGCAAAAATATTTAAAGAAAAATCCACCTATCAATGAAAAAATGATTGAAACTTTAATGAGTGGGATGGGGAGAAAACCTAGTCAAAAACAAGTAAAACAATTAATGCAACAAATGAATAAAATGCAGTAATGAAAATAGATTTAAGAAAACTATATGTTTCAAAAGAAATAAATATTGATACTTTTATTACTATTCCCGAAACATATTATAAAAATGTAGATATAATATCGGTTAAAAATATAAAAGTAACTGGTAAAATAATAATTAATTATCAAGATGAAATAGAATTAAATGTTTCGATTTCTGGAACATTTATTTTACCTTGTAGTATTACTTTAGAAGAAGTAAATCATGAGTTTTTATCGGTTGTAAATCAAGTAATAACTCAAAATGTCGAAAAAAATCAGTTTTCACTTGAATTATTAGACATTTTATGGGAAAATATTGTTTCGGAAGTTCCTATTAAAGTTACTAAACCTTTATTAGAAATTAATAATCTAAAAGGTGATGGTTGGGAACTAGAAATAGAAGAATAACTCTAGGATAAGGAAGGAGCGAAACTATGGCTGTTCCATTTAGAAGAACAAGTAAAACTAAAAAAAGAATGCGTCGCACTCATTTAAAGAAAACTGCACCAAATGTTGTTTTATGTCCAAAATGTGGTGAACCAATTATGCCACATCGTGCATGTACAAAGTGTGGTTATTATAAAGGAAAAGAAGTAATTAAAGTTAATGAAGAAGAAAATTAACTTTAATTTTTTTCTCTAAAGTTATAAAGTAAGGTGAATTATGAAGTTAGAAATTAATTATGATTTTATGCATCAAGTAGATGCTGTAAACGGAAGATATAAACTACAAAGAAAGATAATTGATAATAAAGAAATTGGAGTTACTGCTTTTGGTCTTAGTTTGGGTTATAATTTTTTAACAGGACAAATAAAAGATTTTTCAGCATTAGCTGCCATACCTGGTTTTTTATTTGTTTATATAATGTTATCTCATATTGATGCCGTCTTTGATCAAGAAAAAGATCAAATGCAAGCTTTAATAAAATTAAGAATCCTAGCATTACAATTAAATGAATATATCAAAACTAGTAGTGAACTTTTAGTTGAATCAGAAGAATATTACCGAGATTATGAACTTTGTAATGATAAGGGTAGAATATATTTATTACAAAAAAAATATATTTATATTCCTACCTATAATGATGGTAAAATTGAATATCATAAGACTTCAATAGTTCAAGAACATGATATTGATATATTCCCACCTTCATTTAATGATAAATATGTTTTATCATATGGAACCCCAAAAAAAGTTTTAAAACCTTCATATGTAATGTAGGTTTTTTTCTTTTGTTATGATATAATTTTTATAGAAAGAAGGTACTTATGTCAAGTAAAAAAATATATTTAAATGGAATACTTATTACGATAATAAGCGCACTTATTATTTATTATTTAGCACTTCCACCACTTAATTTAACATCTCCGGCATTATGGTCTTATTTGCTTTTTATCGCGATTATATTTTTTGTTACAACCTCATTTAGTTCACTTTTTAATAATTTTCAAACTAAAACTATTAAAAAAATGGGAATTATACCTAGTCTAATAATAGTTGTTTTCTTATTAATTAGTTTATTAAATTTTGCTTTATCACCTTTATTTAAATCAAAGTTATATGCAGAACGAATTATAATTGATGAAACCAAAGAATTTACTGAAGATATCAAACAAGTTAATTTTAAATCGTTACCACTTCTTGATAAAGATTCTAGTCGTAAACTAGGAGATAGGGTAATGGGACAATTACCTGAACTTGTATCTCAGTTTTATGTATCAGACTTATACACTCAAGTAAATTATCAAGATGAAATATTAAGAGTAACACCTCTTGAATATGCAGGTTTTTTTAAATATTTAGCTAATAAAAAAGAAGGGATAGCTGGTTATATAACAGTTAATTCTGTAACTGGTGAATCAAAATTAACTAAACTTGATACTGGAATGAAATATATGCCATCAGCTATTTTTAATGAAGATTTAACTCGTAAACTAAGATTTAATCATCCAA
>CAYTQE010000082.1:0-3466 GCA_964439985.1 uncultured Muribaculaceae bacterium
ACTCTAATGTAAATGTTAGAGGATTATAGATTTATACAAGAGAAAGTGGGAGGAAGAAAATGTATAAAGTAAGAAAAAGAGATGGAAAGATTGTTGTTTTTGATATAAAAAACATATCCAATGCCATCATTAGAGCATTTGATGCTGAAGGAACTAATTATGATGAAGGAGTTATAGATTTTTTAGCTTTAAAAGTTACAGCAGATTTTGCTGATAAAGTAAAAGATAATATTATTGATGTTGAAGATATTCAAGATAGTGTTGAAAGCGTTTTATCTAAAGCTGGTTATACAGATGTAGCTAAAGCTTATATCTTATACCGTAAGCTTCATGAAAAGCAAAGAGCATTAAAATCAACAATGCTTGATTATGCTGAAGTAATTAACAGTTATGTTAATGTAACAGATTGGCGAGTTAAAGAAAACTCGACTGTAACTTATTCAGTTGGGGGATTAATTTTAGGTAATTCGGGAGCTATTACAGCTAACTACTGGTTATCAGAAATATATGATAAAGAAATTGCAGATGCTCATCGTAACTGTGATGTTCATTTACATGATTTGTCGATGTTAACTGGTTACTGTGCGGGATGGAGTTTAAAACAATTAATTGAAGAAGGTCTAGGGGGAGTTCCAGGAAAAATAACATCATCACCAGCAAAGCACTTAAGTACTTTATGTAATCAAATGGTTAATTTTTTAGGAATTATGCAAAATGAATGGGCTGGAGCTCAAGCGTTCTCATCATTTGATACATATTTAGCGCCTTTTATTAAAATTGATAAATTAAGCCAAAAAGAAGTTAAACAATGTATCCAAAGTTTTGTTTATGGGGTTAATACTCCTAGTAGATGGGGAACACAATCACCATTTACCAACATTACATTAGACTGGGTGGTTCCTAATGATTTAGCTGAACTTAATGCTTTAGTTGGCGGTAAAGAACTTGATTTTAAATATAAGGATTGTCAAAAAGAGATGGACATGATCAATAAAGCTTTCATTGAAATCATGATTGAGGGGGATGCAAATGGTCGGGGATTCCAGTATCCAATTCCTACATACTCAATTACAAAAGAATTTGATTGGTCAGATACTGAAAACAATAAATTATTATTTGAGATGACTGCTAAATACGGAACTCCTTATTTCTCAAACTATGTTAATAGTGATATGGAACCATCAGATGTTAGAAGTATGTGCTGCCGTCTAAGACTTGATTTAAGAGAATTAAGAAAAAAATCTGGAGGATTCTTCGGTTCAGGAGAATCTACAGGTTCAATTGGAGTAGTAACTATAAATATGCCAAGAATAGCTTATTTGGCTAAAGATGAAAAAGATTTCTATGAGAGATTAGAAAGATTAATGAATATATCAGCTCGATCTTTAAAAATTAAAAGGAATGTTGTTACTAAATTATTAGAAGAAGGATTGTATCCTTATACTAAAAGATATTTAGGGACATTTAGTAATCACTTTTCAACAATTGGACTTTTAGGAATGAATGAAGCTTGCTTAAATGCTGATTGGATTAAAGATGATTTAATAGGAGAAAAAGCTCAAAAATTTACTAAAGATGTTTTAAATTATATGCGGGATAAATTATCTGATTATCAAGAAGAATACGGTGATTTATATAATTTGGAAGCAACACCAGCTGAATCAACAACTTATCGTTTTGCGAAAAAAGATAAAGAATTATACCCAGATATTATTACTGCTTCTGATGAAGATACACCTTTTTATACTAATAGCTCACATTTACCAGTTGGCTTTACTGAGGATATTTTTGCAGCACTTGATGTTCAAGATGAATTACAAACTTTATACACCTCAGGAACAGTGTTTCATGCTTTCTTAGGTGAAAGACTTCCAGATTGGAAATCAGCTGCAGCACTTGTTAAAAAGATAGCTGAGAACTATAAACTTCCATATTATACTTTAAGTCCAATATATTCAGTATGTAGTAAACATGGTTATTTCATGGGAGAGATAACAAAATGTGAAATATGTGGAGATGAAACTGAAGTATACAGTCGTATTACTGGCTACTATCGCCCAGTTAAAAACTGGAATGATGGTAAAACTCAAGAATATAAACAACGAAAAAGTTACAATATGAATGAAGCTGAATGTAAAAAAGATAAATTAGAAGATAAAATATATCTATTTGGAACAAAAACTTGTCCAAATTGTAAAACAGCAAAAATATTATTAACTAAAGCAAAAATAAAATATGAATATATAGACGCTGAAGAAGAAGCTGAAATGACTAAAAAGTTAGAAATAAAACATGCTCCTACTTTATTAGTTATAAAAAATGGTGAGACTACTCATATTACTAATGTTTCAAATATTAAAAAATTTATAGAAGAAAGTAAGTAAGAGGATTATATGCATGATGTTATTATAGTAGGTGGAGGACCCGCAGGAATGACTGCAGGATTATATTTAGCAAGAGCTGGATATAAAACACTTATTTTAGAAAAAGAAACAATTGGAGGACAAATTGCAATCGCAATTGATGTTGAAAATTATCCAGGCATTTTATCAATTAAAGGACCTGATTTAGCAAATCAAATGTATGAACAAGTTCTAAATGCAGGAGTAAAATATGAATTTGAAAATGTGGTAAATATCCATAATGGAGATATTAAAAAAGTAGTGACCGAAGATAATAGTTATGATTGTAAAGTTGTGATTATCGCAACAGGTTCAAAACATCGTAAATTAGGACTAGATGCCCATGATAAATACATAGGAAATGGTGTTCATTTTTGTACATCATGTGATGCTGCTTTTTATAAAGATAAAGTAGTAGCAGTAGTAGGTGGTGCTAATACAGCAGTATCTAATGCAATATATTTAGCTGACATTGCTAAAAAAGTATATTTGATTTATCGAAGAAGCGAGCTAAGAAGTGAAAAAGCAAGAATAAATGAGCTTCTTAAAAAAACTAATGTTGAAATAATGTACAATACAACAGTTGAAAATATTAATGGCGACAAACATTTAGAAACGATTGATATTAAGTCGGCGGGTGTTACTAAAAATCTAAAAATTGATGGACTATTTGAAGCTATAGGAATGGATGCTCAAACTGAATTAGTTGATAATTTATTAGAAAAAAATGAATCAAATTATATAACAAGTGAAGATTGTACTACTAACATTGAAGGAATATATGTAGCTGGAGATTGCCGTGAAAAAGAAGTAAGACAACTAACAACAGCTTGTAGTGATGGTACAGTTGCAGCTACCTTAGCAATAGAATATTTGCAAATTAAAAAGTGATAAAATATATTGACAATTATAAAAACTTCTGATAATATTAAATCAGCTAAAGAAATGAAGTATTGTTTCTTTAGCTACTGAGCCAAACATGATTCGTTATGTTTGGCTTATTTTTTTGATTTAAGTAACAAAAAGCGTAAATATTATTGATAAATTAATTTATTTATGTTAAT
>CAYTQE010000083.1:0-3404 GCA_964439985.1 uncultured Muribaculaceae bacterium
GTCTTACAAACTAGAGCAATTTGTGCGAACCTGCATTTAGTCTAAAAATTTACCCTTTTTTGATAAGCTGATATTAATTTTTGATGAATATCTGAATCTACCAATGAAATTGCATTTATTGCTTGTTCTAATGATTCTTTATAATTACCTAAGAAGAACTTCTTTTCAGCTTGTTTTAACCCACTATTAAGCGTTGTATTAAGTGGTTTATATCTATTACCATATATAATAGTATTCTCTGCTAAATTAGCTGTTTTTATAGTTTCGTTTGTAGTTTTATATAATTTTAAAGCTAAATCTCTAGCAGTATCTACTCTAGTATTTAACACTCTAATTGAGATAGGTTTTTTATTTAATTCTTGAAACATATCATCTATTGCTTCATTTGCTTCATTTAACTGAATATAATAAACCTCAGGTACAACAGGTAGTTTGTAACTCATTATTTTTTCTTTAGAACTTTTTAGTATTAATTCTATTTCATCTAGTTGTTCATGTGCTCGTATTTCATCTTCCTTTAAACTTCCTAAATTTTTTAATGTTAATTCCAATTTATCTTCATTTTTTGCTAATCTTAAATTCAGATGCTCTAATTCTTTATTTAGTCTAGAGAACGAAAAAGATTTATTACGATAATTTTCTATAACTACTTCATAATCATTTTGAATTGCTTTAATATTAATGTTTAGTTCATCAATTATTTTTACCTCATCATTACTTAAATCATAACTATATTTTATATCTTCTATTTTAGATGAAATTTTACTAATTACCTCTAGCATTCTTTTACATTTTATTGCAACTTTACGCATATTTTCTTCAAATGCTTTTTTATTTATTCTTTCATTATCAAAATCATTATATAGACTTTCAAAATATGATAAGATTGTTTTCAATTCAAATATTGAATCAGTTAAATTTAAAACATTAAGGCGATCAAAAACATCTGCTATTTTTTTCTCTGATTCAGATATATTATAATCTATATTTAAATAATCTAAGTTAAAACCTTCCTTTATCATTTTATTGTTGATATTTCTAATATCAGCTATTTTTACAGGTATTAATTTTTTACCCATTATTATTATAGCTGGAGCTTCTTCTATTACTATAGTTAAATTACCAATAGTATCATCTAAGGCTTTTACTATTTTACCAACTTCACTATATGCATTATTTTCCATAGATAGTTCAAAAGCTGAAAATAATTTATCAACATTTTCAAATTGAAGTTCTAGTGGTACTTTTAATGTCTCAAATTCTTCAGAGTTTTTTTGATATTTTAAATATATTTCTCGATAATCAGTTTTTAATTTAGTAACTATTTCTCTATTTTTACTTTCACTTAAAGAAATTTCTTTTATTTCACTTAATAAATAATCACTTTTAGTTTTTACATAGTAAATATTTAATTCTAATTTAGCTATTGCTTCATTTCTAGCTTTAAATGAACCTTTTCTAAATAATTCTTCAAGTTCTAAAAGACCATCATTTAACATTGGCATATCTTGTTCTTTTATAATTTCATATCTGTTTTGCCATAATTTATATTGTTTTTCTAAATCTTTATTATTAATTAATGCCCCTACTTTGTTAAGTTCATTTTGGATAGCTCCAGATAAGATTAAATTTTTATCTTTTTCTAAACGAGATAAAATTTCATTATATTTTTTCTTGTTATGTCTTTTTAATAAGATCAAAACTAGAATTAGCAATATAACGACTACTGCAGCATAGATGATACCTAGAATCTCATAAGTGTTATCTGACATAAGCTATCTCTCCTCTATATTAAATATTAACATATTTTATCATAATTTAATAGTTATCTTAGTACGATTTTACTATAATAGTTTATTTATAAATATTTTGAAAATTCATTTGGAACATTAGTTTCAAAAATCATTAGTTCTTTTGTTATAGGATGAATAAGTTCTAATTTATTAGCATGAAGCGCTAGGCGTTTTAAAGGATTAACTTTAGAACCATATTTTTTATCTCCTAAAATAGGATGGCCTATATCACTTAAATGGACTCTTATTTGATTTTTTCGACCTGTTAAAATTTTAATTTCCAAAACACTATTATTTTTATTCGTTTTAATAATTTTATATTTTGTAATAGCAAGTTTACCATCATTTTCTCTATTACTTGAATATGTTAAATAGGTGCTTGTCTCTTTAAGCCATGATTTAATAGTTTTTTCTTTTTCTTTAGGTACTCCTTCAACAATTGCAATGTAATTTCTTGTTTTAGCAGAATCGTCCCAATTATCTTGCAATATGTTTTTAACCTTTATGCTTTTTGCAAAAACTATTACTCCACTAGTATCTTTATCTAGGCGATGAACAATAAAGATTTTATTACTTTTATGTTTTTGTTTTTCATAGGTTAAAACTTTATTAAAAAGAGTATTATATGCATCAGTATCACTAGCAACAGTTAATAAACCTGCTTCTTTATTAATAACAATTATACTTTTATCTTGATAAATTATATCTAATTTTTTTCGCATATTTCTCCTTTATTAATAATACTTCTAGATGATATTTGTAATGACTGAATCACTTAAATCACTACATAAACATTAAGCTCTTGTTTTTTATTTTTATAAAATACTATTATATCTTAAGCAGCTCTCGTAGCTGGATCATTCTTATACTAAGAACGAAAGAAAAAGTATAATTTAAGCTATATTCGATATTTAAATTATACTTTGTTTTAGGTTAGATCTTCGGTTAAATACAAATTATATCCTTCATAGTTATAACTGTGATCTATACCTTTCGTGTAAATACCGCGGGATCTTATTTTGTCAGTAAGAGCTTCTTTAATAAGTGTTTTTATTTCAACATCTTTTATTGGGCTGCGTTCCATTGCAAGTAAATAGTCTTCTTTAGTAATTTTATTCCAATCTACTACTTTTTTTAATTCTTTTTTTAGAATTAAATCAAGCCAAATTCTAGTGCTTCTTCCATTTCCTTCTCTAAATGGATGGGCTATATTCATTTCAACATATTTTTCAATTATTTCATCTAGTGTATTTTGAGGCATTTTATTAATAGTTTCTAAAGCAGGATTTAAATACATTACTGGAGTAAATCTAAAATTACCTTTAGCTAAATTTTCATTCCTAGTAATACCTGCAAAATCATATATTTCATCAAACAAAAACTTATGAATATATTTTAGCGTTTCAAAAGTTCCTGGTTCTAATGTTTCAAGTATATTTTTATCAAACAATTCTAAAGCTTTTTTCTTTGTTATTTTTTCTTCAGCATTAGCAAGTTCGCCTGAATTATCAATGTTCAACTTGTTTTTAAACATAATATCACCTACACTTATTATATCAAATTTAGTGAGAAAAATATATATACTTTGCCTTTTATTCATGTAAAATGAAG
>CAYTQE010000084.1:0-3393 GCA_964439985.1 uncultured Muribaculaceae bacterium
TAAAAGTTATCAAATTACTCAAAATACGAGTCCAATAGGAGTTAATGGTAAAATTGAAGTTGAAGTAGGGGATAAACTAGTTCCAATTACTATTCATGATATTCATTTAGAAGAAGATACTGCATCACTTGATCATTATTTTGATTATTCTTTAATAGATTATAATCGTAGTGGTGTGCCTCTTTTAGAAATAGTAACAGATCCTTGTATATACTCACCAGAAGCAGCAGTAGCGTTTTTAGAACATTTAAGGAACATTTATAAGTATACTGATGTATCAGATGCTGATACTAAAAAAGGGCAAATAAGATGTGATGTAAATGTATCTTTAATGGAAGAAGGGTCACTTGAATTAGGTACTAAAGTTGAAGTTAAAAATGTTAATTCATTTAGTAATGTTCATGCAGCTATTCTTTATGAAATAGATCGCCAAACTCATTTAATAGAAACAGGCCGAAAAGAAGAAATCATTCAAGAAACTCGTCGTTGGGATGATGAAACTAGTTCTACAGTCAGAATGCGCGAAAAAGTAGAAAGTGTTGATTATAGATATTACATTGATCCTAATATTCCTAAATTTAAAATAGATCAAAACTGGATTAAAGAAATAGAAAAAGAAATACCAATTCTACCTTTAGAAAGAAAAAATAACTATATTAAAGATTATGGACTATCTAGCTATGATGCTGGAGTTATAATTAAAACTAAAGAAAATAGTGACTACTTTGAAGAATGCTTAGAACTTGGAATAGATCCAAAAGAAGCATCTAACTGGATAACTAGTCAAATAATGGGTTATTTAAATAAATATGAACTAGAAATAAATGAATTTTATTTAACACCTAAAAGACTATTTAAAATTTTAGATGCACTTAAGAAAGGCTCTATAAGCTCTAAACAAGCTAAAGAATTATTTTTTAAAGTTTTAGAAGAAAAAGAAGAGCCAGATATTTTAATGAAAAAATATGGAATGGAGCAACTAGATAACGAAGAAGAACTAATAAAAATAATTAATGTAATCTTAGATAATAATCAAAATCAAGTTACAGAATATAAAGCGGGTAAAACTAATATGTTTGATTATTTTGTTGGTCAAGTTATGAAAGAAACAAAAGGGAAAGCAAATCCAGTAAAAGTTAAAGAAATATTACTAGATAAACTTTCTTAACATCAAAAAAAGAATGTCGAATAAACATTCTTTTTTATCGTAAAATTTCTTTTTTATGCTTCCTAATATTTAATATTTTAACAATAAATATATGATATTCTTATATAAGAAAGTAGTGGGCTTCATGAATAAAAATAAATTATTTATGTTATATATTTTAATATTTATATTATTATCTTCAATTGCGATATCATTTTCTTATTTTAGTGCCAACTTAACTGGAGTAGAAACTGGAACTACAATCACTGTAACAGGCGGAATAATGGATATGACCTTTGATGGACGTAATAATATTACTGCCAATAACTTTATTCCTAAAGATACTCCCTTTGCTACTAAAAATTTTACTGTAAAAGGAAATAATACCACTGATTTAGATATGGGTTATTCATTATACTTAGTAGTAGATGAAAATACATTTAGTAATTATTCTATAAAGTATAAATTAATTAGTACAAATACAGGAGGAAGTGGGACTGTAGTAGATAGTAGTAGTGATTTTATTCCTATTAAAACAGGAGCAGGCACTACATTACTTGGTTTTGGAACCTATAATTCACCAACTAGTGGTAATAAAGTTCATTCATATACTTTAGAGTTTTATTTTCCCAATTTACCATTTGATCAAAGTATAGACCAAGGAAAAACATTTAAAGCTCATATAAATATCAAAGATTACAACCTAGAAAATGATAGAATAATAAGTTCCATTGATTTAATGGAAAAAAGTAAAAAAGCAGAGATGCTCTATCAATATAGTGATATGTTATGGGATACAGTAAATAAAATAAGAGATCAGCTTAGCGAAGAACAACTGGATTATTATAATGATTTATCTAACCAATACGAAAATCAATCTGATAATTTATGGGATGAAATTTATAGTAGTAACTTTTTAAATACATCTATAGCCCGATATGAAATAGAAAGTATAGAGTTTGTAGAAAGCAACATAGTTCCAGTAAGTGCAATTGGATCATTCGATGTTTCAGAAAAGCAAAATGGTTCAGTAATGTTATGGTATGAACTAGGAATAAATAGCTTATATAAAATAACAATTGGTCAAAATGGAGGAGTAAATGCTCCTATACATTTTGATTGCTTTGCTTTAGGTATAGAATTTTTATACTATTTAAATGGAAATTTAAATACAAATGAAACTACTACTATGTCAAGAACATTTTCTTATGCAGGTTTTAATTCAAATGAAATTTCTTATAATTTTAATTCATGGGACACTTCTAATGTAACCGATATGTCAGCGATGTTTTCTGCAGTTGGGGAGTATTCAAATGAATTTGAACTAGATTTAAGCTCTTTTAATACATCAAATGTAACTAATATGTCAAGTATGTTCGGAAGTGCTGGTTCTTATGCGGTAGCTTTTAATTTGGATTTAAGTTCGTTTGATACTTCAAAAGTCACTAATATGTCAAGTATGTTCGGAAGTGCTGGGCGTAATGCTGAAACTTTTAATTTGAATTTAAGTTCGTTTGATACTTCAAAGGTCACTAATATGACCTTGATGTTTGCAGCCACAGGTTTTTATGCGGAAACTTTTAATTTAGATTTAAGTTCATTTGATACTTCAAAGGTCACTAATATGTCGAGAATGTTTGAAGGTGTTGGTTCCAATTCATATGATTTCAACCTAAATTTAAGTTCGTTTGATACTTCAAATGTAACCACTATGTCTAATATGTTTTTGCAAGCTTTTAGGATCGCGGAGGATTTTAATCTAGATTTAAGTTCCTTTGATACTTCAAATGTAACAGATATGGAAGGCATGTTCCAGAGAGCTGGAGATGAAGTATATAATTTTAATTTAGACTTAAGTACATGGGATACATCTAGTGTAACAAATATGAAAAGTATGTTTTATTATGCTGGATATGAGGCCTCCACTTGGACAATAGGTGATATTAGTTCTTGGGATATCTCAAATGTAACTAATATATCTAATATATTTAATTACGCTGGTTATTATGCGAGCACATTTTTCATAGGTGATATAGGTTCTTGGAATGTATCAAAATTCCCTAATGATCCTTGTAGTATTATTTTAAAAAATATAAATTACCATATTTGGGATACTATTGACTATTATAATCTTACTATTAATTGGAATTGTGATATGTAATAAGTTTTTAATTAAATAAATATTAAATAAAGTAGTAATTATTTAATACTAACAGATTATTTTAGGACCTATAAATAATAAAGTT